>CAJLNC010000001.1 GCA_905207905.1 uncultured Lachnospiraceae bacterium
GGAGCTGCCGGATGAGAACTTTTTTCTTGTTTCATAGGAAATTCCTTCCTATGAAATAAAAATGCTCAGAAGGATCGCACTGCGGCGGACAGGGAAGATGTCGCCGAAGCGACCCGCCGCAGGCGGAGAAGTCTGCTCGCAGACTTCTTTTTTAAACAATAGAGCAAGAAAAGACTGGCTGTAAAGCAAAAAGGAGAGTAATGTGAAAAAGAAATGGATACAGGGCTGCATTGGAGTGCTGTTGGTGATGGGACTATGGACACTGACTTCGGTGACTGGCCTTTTTGGAAAAATGGATCAGGAAACTGCCCAGATGCTGTTTCCTTTGCCTTCCCAGGTGGGAGCGGAGCTTATGGAGATGCTGAAGTCCGGGTATCTTTTGTTTAACATCTGGGTGAGTATGCAGAGGGTCTTAGTAGGATTCGGGATTGCAGTACTGATCGGTCTTCCTATTGGTATTCTCATCGGAACCAGCGAAAATGTGAGGAATATGATCTACCCCATTATCCGATTTTTATCCCCTATACCGGGAGTTGCCTGGGTTCCGCTGGCCATCCTCTGGTTTGGATTGGGGAATAGCGCGGCTATCTTCATCATTATTATGGGGTCCTTATCCCCCATTATTGTGAACACCTACCAGGGTATTCAGAATGTGGACAGAAAGCTGTACCATGTGCTGGATATTATGGAGGCCAGCTGGCTGCAGCGTATTCGCTACTGTGTGATCCCCAGCATCCTGCCTTATGTGCTGGCAGGCTTCCGCCTGGGGCTTGGGTTTGCCTGGAGAGTCGTGATCGCGGCCGAGATGGTGGGCGTACCAAGAGGTATGGGCTACGTTTTGAGTGTGGGCCGGAATACGGGAAATACAGCAGTGACGCTGATCGTAATCATTAGTCTGGGCGTGGTGATGATATTCATGGAAGAGGTTTTGTTCCGCGCCCTGGAAAAACATATGAACAAATGGAAAATGACGGAGTGATAGAGGGAGGACATTATGATATTTTCATCCTATCAGTTTTTGCTGATATTTTTCCCCATTGTGACAATTGTTTACTGGGTTCTCAACCATTTTAAGTATTATGAGACCGCCAAGCTCTGGCTGGTGGCGGCCTCTTTTTATTTTTATGCCCAGGGAAGCCCTGCCTTTTTCCCTTTCTTTCTGGGAAGCGTGGTGATCAATTATGTGCTGGGAATCACCATGTGCCAGCTTCAGGAGAATACCCAAAGGGGGCAGAGAAAGCTGCTGCTGGCATTGGGAGTGCTTGGCAATGTGGGACTTTTAGGTTATTATAAATATATGGACTTTTTTCTGGAGAACGTAAATGCCATTGCAGGCACAGACTTTGTGATGAAAAAGCTGGCTCTGCCAATCGGCATCTCTTTCTTCACATTTCAGCTGATTGCTTTTTTGGTGGACTGCTACCGGGGACAGACGAAAAAGTACCGGATTACAGAGTATCTTTTGTTTATCACCTTTTTTCCGCAGCTGATCGTAGGTCCCATTGTGCACCATGCGGAGATCACGCCTCAGTTTGAAAACCCGGAGAATCGGAAACTGAATCAGAGAAACATTGCTCTGGGAATTTTTATTTTCGCCATAGGCTGTGCAAAAAAAATGCTGCTGGCAGATCCCATGAACAACAATGCGGCAGAGTTTTACAACTCCATCTCCCCCTCCATTACCATGTGGGAGTCCTGGTTCTATACTCTGGAATACAGCATTTCCTACTATTTTGATCTGTCCGGGTATACAGATATGGCCATTGGCCTGGCGCTGTTTTACAATATTCATCTGCCCCAGAACTTTAACGCTCCCTGGAAGGCTCAGACTATGCAGGAGTACTGGCAGAGGCAGCATATGACCCTGTCACGGTTCCTGGGAGGCTATGTGTTCAAAAACGTGTTCCGCAAGGGCTGCTGGTGGAGAAATTATTACATCGCTACCATGGCCACTTTCCTGGTGTCCGGTATCTGGCACGGGGCGGGATGGAACTTTATTATCTGGGGGCTGATGAACGGCGTGCTGGTTTGTATCGGCGCCTGGCAGCGGTATCACAAAAAGTATCCCCCTTACCTGGTGGGAGCGGGACTCACCTTTTTGTGCATCATTCTGACCCGGGTGATTTTTGTGGCTCAGGATATGACCGATACCATGATGGTGTACCGCAGTATGTTTGATTTCCAGGGGCTGTTTGCCATGGGCTTTCAGAATTTCTGGAATCAGTTCTCCGCTTTTGTGATGAATCATCAGAAGCTGGGAGTGTTGGTGGTGATCAGCCTTGCAATCTGCTGGTTTGCACCTACCACCAAAGAGATGGCAGAACGGTTTAAACCGGACTGGAAGCATTTTGTATTTGCAGGCGCTTTGCTGGCCATCTGCCTTACCAAGATGAACCAGGTAGTGCAGTTTCTTTATTTTCAGTTTTAGGAGGCGGCAGAATGAATTTTAAACGGTGGAATATTGCCTTTCTGGGACTGATGGCAGCGGTCCTGGTATTTGTGGCAGGGATGAATTACTTTGTGGATCCTTTCTGTTATTTCCGGTTTCAGTCAGGAGACTATGAAGATATTGTAAGTATTGACAGTAAGTTTTATTTAAGAGAGCTGAAAGCTCAGCATGTGAAGCACTTTGGAGACCAGTATGACACCTTTGTTCTGGGAGGCTCCAAAACCGGAAGCTATCGGAACGAAAAGCTGGAAGAACTGGATGGATATCATACCTACAATCTGTTTGGACTTCATGGAAGCTTTTATGAGTATGAGCTGCTGACGGATTTTATTTTCCAATATGCGACCCCAAAGCGTATTATCTTAAATATCAGCGGCAGTGAGGTAAACGGGTATCAGTGGGATCAGACAAAGTTCAACAATACCATTCCTGCGGAAGTTACCGGAGAATCCAAGCTTCTGGAAACCGTGGATTTTCTGTTTAAAGATGTAAAAAACAGCTTTGAGCGTCTGGATACCAGAAGGGGAACGGAAGGAAATTACCAGGGGCGCACCGGAGGAGAGCGAAATCTGGACAATTATTATAAACGCATGGATGATGATGAAGAGTGGACGGCATATACGAAGAAGAGTGTTTTAGGATCCTTTAAAAGCCATACCAAAAGCCTGATCACCAGAAACCGAAAATCCAAGGACTATGAGGCCTGCCTGCAGTCTCTGGAGCGGATCAAGTCTGTGTGCGACCAGCATGGGACGGAGCTTATGGTGATTATTCTTCCCTCCTTTTTTACAGAGTATGAAGGCTATGACAGCACCTATTACCGTGAATTTTTGGGAGAGATGGCCTGGATTACAGATTACTGGGATTTCAGCGGATATCACGATATCAGTATGAATCCGTTTAACTTTTACGATGAGATGCACTTTTATTACGAAGTGGGAGATCTGATCGTTGATACCATCAATGGGACAGACAGTTATCCTGGCTTCGGGTATCATGTGACCAGGGAGAATGCAGCAGAGTATGTAAAAATGCGGCAGGCAGATTTTGATCGGCTGAAGCAAGAGTATGAGGAGACCGGAACAGTACAAATACAGGGACTGGAGGATGAAAGTTGTCTGGTACGGAGGTAAGGAGAAAGAAAGCAAAGATCCTTTTGATAGAGGATGAAGTAAAACTGGCAAAAACGTTAGCAGATTATCTGACGCTGGACGGATATGAGGTGTATGATTCCGTTACCGGATACGGAGGACTGGAATTATTTTATGACAAAATGCACGAGCTGGATCTGGTACTTTTGGATATGATGCTGCCGGATATCGGGGGAATGGAGATTTTAAAGGATATCCGCATGAAATCGGGTATCCCGGTGATCGTGCTTACGGCCAGAGATTCTGTGAGGGATCAGCTCCAGACCTTTCAGTACGGTGCGGATGACTATATTACCAAGCCCTATGTGCTGTCCCTTGTAAAGGTACATATTGAGGCCGTCTTAAAGAGGGCCGGGAAACTTCAGCAGGAGATTGCAGTGGGAGAACTGGTGCTGGTGCCGGATGGAAGAAGAGCGTATCTGAAGGGGGAGCAAATGTCACTGACGCCCAGGGAGTATGAGGTGCTGGAATTTCTCATCCGAAACAGGGGAAAAATCCAGCGCAGAGAGATGCTGCTGGAGGCTTTGTGGGGATTTGACTATATGGGAGACACCCGGACTGTGGATACCATTATCAAGCAGCTTCGGAAAAAGCTGGGAGACTACGGCCAGTGGATCAAGTCTGTCTACGGTGTGGGATATTTATTCGAGGAAGAGTTTCATGAAGAGTAAACTGAAAACCAATTTGATTTTCATGGAAATTGCGTTTTTGCTCATTGTGATTGGGGGCAGCGGGATGGTGTATGCTATTTTTGCTGCCCCCATTTATACAAAGGCCAAGGCAAGAATCATGAGAGAGGCATTTGAGGATGTGCGGGAAGCAGATATGTCCAGGATGGATGGGGACACCATTGAACTGCTGGAAAGTTATGAGGCAGATCATTATTCCTTCACCATATCGGATTCCGCTTTCCATCCTGTGTATACTACAGCGAAAAGAGATCCGGAGGGAGAGGTACGGAGAAATATTGTGATTCGGCAGGAATATTTCAGTGATCAGCCGGAGGTGGAGCAGCGCCACGGAAGAAATTATGAGGGTCTGCGTCTGCAGGGTACTTTTTCTCAGGATGGGGAGACGTATTACGTCTATATCCGGGAGACGTCTGCCAGTCCCTATGGAGCCTTTACCTACACGGAGCGGTTTTTGCTGGCAGTGGTGATCTTGGCGGTGTTTCTGGGTACGCTTGTGATGTATGCGATGTCCCGGCGGATTACCCGGCCCATCGAGACGATGGCTGAAGTGTCAAAACAGCTGGCAAACCATGACTTCTCCGCCCGGGTGAAGGAGAGTACCCCTTATGAAGAGGTCAATATTCTGGCCAGAAATTTTAATGAGATGGCCAGACAGCTTCAGTATTATATTCAGGAACTGGAGAAAAATAATGCGGAGCTTTGCGCCGGCAACCGGCTGCTTCTGGAGCAGAAGGAGCAGAAGGAGGCGCTGGAGCAGATGCGCCAGGAATTTTCCGCCAATATCTCCCATGAGCTGAAAACGCCTCTGGCGGTGATCTCCAGTCAGGTGGAGATGCTGCAGATTGTGGAGGCGGAGGAACAGAGACAGTATTATTTTGGCTCTATCCGGGAGGAGATTGAAAAAATGTCCAGTATGATCCGCAACCTGCTGAAGATCTCTGCGGCGGAGCATCATCTGGGAGATCTGGATATGCAGCCGGTGGATTTAAGAGATGCGGCAGAATATCTGATGATGAAGTATGACGCTCTGTTTCGGCAAAAGGAGATCAAGCGGGTCTTCTATATGGAAGGAAGCTGTACCGTATGGGGGGATCGCAGCAGCCTGGAGCAGGTGATGAGCAATTATCTGCTGAATGCCTTTGCCCATACCGGATCCGGGGGCAGAATGGAAATTTCCCTGGAACAGCGGGAGAAACAGGTATATTTTCTGGTGTACAATGAGGGAGCGTCCATCCGGGAGGAAGATCTGGAGAAGATCTGGGATAATTACTACCAGGGGCAGAAAAACGAAGATCATGCCGGCCTTGGGCTTTACATCGTAAAATCCGCTATGGTGCTTCATCACGGACAGTGCGGTGTTGTGAACAGAGAGAAAGGGGTGGAATTCTGGTTTTCCCTGCCATTGTATCAGGAAGAGTTTCTTCCGTAACATTCAAAATGGCTTTCAGGTGTGTGACAGAAAGCGGAGGGAACCGATTCGAAACGGTGCACCATTAGTGTCATATAGGGGCTTCTGAAAGGAGATGGAGATGTCGCAAAATATACTCCGGCGGTACCCTTTCGGGTGATTTTTCTTCGAAAAATAACATTTTTCCGGAGAAAAACACACCGAAAATCCACCGGATTTCGTATTTTGCAGCATCTCCATCTTTTTTTGCAGTAGGTATCTTAATAAGCAAGGGAAATTGTGCTTGAAATTTGAAACAGCCTCAGGGCGCTATTCCCCTATCCCGGACTTGGGGTGTACGGAAGCCCCCAATTTTTAAGGAGCGTGAACATTCAGGTTTTCTGAACAGATGGGGGCAAAAAGAAATCCTTGTGATGTTCCCTTTCGGATGCTATAATGGTTAGATGATATACTGGCTGAAAGTATACCCAGGAGGTAAGATAGCTATGAAATTAGTAAAATTACTGGAACGAGTGCAATATACCTGTTTGCGGGGATCCCTGGATGTGGATGTGACGGAAGTGGCCAACGATTCCAGAAAGGTGACGGAGGGCTCTTTGTTTTTGTGCATCCGAGGTGCTGTGACAGACGGCCACCAGTATGCGGCAGAGGTGGTGGAAAAAGGGGCCAAGGTTTTGGTAGTGGAGGAGCCGGTGAAAGTGCCCTCCGGCATTACGGTGATACAGGTGGAGGATACCAGGATGGCCATGGCGCTGATCGCAGCATCCTGGTATGATTATCCGGCGGAGAAGCTGAAGGTGATCGGTATTACGGGAACCAAGGGAAAGACCACCACCACCTATATGGTGAAATCCATTTTGGAGGCGGCTGGATACAAGGTAGGGCTGATCGGAACCATAGAGGCCATTATCGGAGATGAGGTGATCCCTGCCAGCAATACCACGCCGGAATCCATTACGATCCAGGAGTACTTTTACCGCATGGTGAAAGCTGGCTGCCAGGTGGCAGTGATGGAGGTGTCCTCTCAGGGGCTGATGCTGCACCGCACAGCAGGATTCCTTTTTGAGATCGGCATTTTCACCAACATTGAGCCGGATCATATCGGCCCTGCGGAGCACAGCAGTTTTGAAGATTATATGGAGTGCAAAAGCAGGCTGTTCCGCCAGTGCAAGATGGGCATCGTAAACGGAGATGATCCTCATCTGGAAAAAATACTGGAGGGACACACCTGTACCGTGGAGACCTTTGGATTTGATCCGGGAAATGATCTTCGGGCAGTGGACACCCATCTGGTGACAAGACCAGGCTATCTGGGAGTTGCCTACCGGGTGCAGGGGCTGCAGAATTTTGAGGTGGAGATTGATATACCGGGGAAGTTCAGCGTCTATAATTCGCTTACAGCGATTGCCATCTGCCGCCATTTCAAGGTGTCGGAGGAGAATATCAAAAAGGCATTAAAGGCAGCCAAGGTAAAGGGAAGAATCGAGATGATTCCGGTGTCGGATGCCTTTACGCTGATGATCGACTATGCCCACAATGCAATGGCTCTTGAAAGTCTGCTCACTACATTAAAAGATTACAACCCCCATCGCCTGGTGTGTCTGTTTGGCTGCGGAGGCAACCGCTCTAAGCTGCGGCGCTATGAGATGGGAGAGGTGTCCGGAAAGCTGGCAGATCTCACCATCATTACCTCGGATAATCCCAGATATGAGCAGCCGGAGGCGATCATTGCGGATATTGTGACAGGTATGAGGAAGACCGATGGAAGGTATGTGTGCATTACAGACCGGAAAGAGGCCATCGCTTACGCCATTCATCATGGAGAACCGGGGGACATTATTGTGCTGGCAGGAAAAGGCCATGAGGATTATCAGGAAATCGAAGGAAAAAAGTATCCCATGGATGAGCGGGTGCTGATACAAGAAATTTTGGAAGAGGATGCCGCATCAGCGAAAGCTTGATGCGAGAAAGCGGCAAGGGCAGATCTTGTATCAGCAAAAGCCCATAGGAAAACGCCCAGAAAGGAACGCAGAAACAGGAGAAGCGGAGGATGGGATGCCAGATAAAAGGAAGCCGGAGGTTGTGATGGCGGATGCAGGAATATTATGCAGATGTGATTGTGGATATTACCAGTGAGAAGCTGGATCGGGTATTCCAGTACCGGGTGCCGGAAACCCTTCAGGGCAGTCTGGAGCCTGGAATGGTGGTGGAGATTCCCTTTGGAGCCGGGAATCGGAAAATCAAAGGGTATGTCACCGGAATTTCCCATCATGCAGAGCTTGCCCCGGAGAAGATCAAGGAGATTCACCGGGTGGTTGCAGGGGGAGGCAGTGCGGAGGCCAGACTGATAGGGCTGGCAGCCTGGATTCGGGATCGATACGGTTCTACCATGATCCAGGCCTTAAAGACAGTGCTTCCGGTAAAACAGAAGGTGAAAGAAAAAGAAAAAAAGACCCTGTACCTGGAGCTTGATCGGGAGGCGGCAAAAGAAAAACTGGAGTTTTTCAGAAAGAAGCATCAGACAGCCAGAGCAAGACTTCTGGAGGCGTTGCTGGAGGAACCGGCTCTTCCCTATGAGCTGGTGACGGCCAAGCTGAACATTTCCAGGGCGGTGTGCCGGGGATTAGAGGAGCAGGGTATAGTCCGGCTGAAAAGTGAAAAAATATATCGTAATCCCCTGAAGGGAATGAAAAAGGAAGGAAAGGCTGTTTCGCTCAGCAAAGAGCAGCAGGAGATTGTGGATGAGATCATCGCAGAGTGGGAGAGGGCTAAGGAAGGCAGGTATCTGATTCATGGAGTTACAGGAAGCGGGAAGACAGAAGTGTATCTGGCGCTGATCGATTATGCGGTGAAACAAGGGCAGCAGGCCATTGTGCTGATACCGGAGATTGCCCTGACTTACCAGACCGTGATGCGGTTTTACCGCCGATTTGGCGACCGGGTGTCTGTGATCAACTCCAGACTGTCCCAGGGGGAGCGATACGATCAGTTTGAGCGGGCCCGGAAGGGAGAACTGGATGTGATGATCGGCCCCCGTTCCGCTCTGTTTACCCCTTTTCCCCATCTTGGAATGATTGTGATAGATGAGGAGCATGAGCCGGCTTACCAAAGCGAGTCCATGCCCAGGTATCATGCCAGGGAGGTAGCGCTGCAGAGAGGAAAGATGGAAGGGGCCAAGGTGGTGTTGGGGTCAGCGACGCCCTCCCTGGAGGCCTATTATGGAGCCCAAAAGGGCCAGTACCGTTTATTTACTTTAAAGAAGCGGGCCCAAAAGGCTGTGCTCCCTCAGGTGGAGGTTGTGGATCTAAGGCAGGAGCTTCGGCAGGGAAACCGGTCGATCATAAGCAGGAATCTTCATCAGGCGCTGGAGGGATGCTTGGAACAGGGGCAGCAGGCCATGCTGTTTTTAAACAGAAGAGGATATGCAGGCTTTGTGTCCTGCCGTTCCTGCGGCCATGTGATCAAGTGTCCTCACTGTGATGTATCCCTGTCCCTTCACAGCAACGGAAGGCTGGTGTGTCACTACTGCGGACATCAGGAGCAGGGAACTTCTCTGTGTCCGGAATGCGGTTCTCCTTTCCTGCGCAGCTTTCGGGCAGGCACTCAGCAGATCGAGGAGGAGGTCAGACGCCAGTTTCCGACAGCGAGAGTGCTGCGGATGGATCTGGACACTACCAAAGGAAAGGAAGGACATCAGGAAATCCTGGCAGCCTTTGCAAACCAGGAGGCAGATATTTTGATAGGCACCCAGATGATCGTGAAGGGACATGATTTTCCCCATGTGACAGTGATGGGAGTGCTGGCTGCGGACGTATCTCTTCACGTTCCGGACTACCGGGCCGGGGAACGGACCTTTCAGTTGCTTACTCAGGCAGCCGGGAGAGCTGGCCGGGGAGAACAGCCGGGACGGGTAATCATTCAGACCTATGATCCGGAGCATTACGCTGTCCAGGCGGCGGCAAAGCAGGATTATGAGGGATTTTTTGAACAGGAGATGCGTTATCGGTCTCTGGCCGGATATCCTCCGGCAGGGAGCCTTTTGGCGATTCACTGTTCTTGTGGGGATGAAGCCTATCTTCGCATGGCCTGCAGCTATTTAACACAGTATCTTAAGCGGGCGGCAGCGGGAATGCAGGTGCAGATTTTGGGGCCGGCAGATGAGACCATTGCCAAGATTCAGGATCAGTACCGTATGGTGCTATACCTGAAAGCAGATCAGGAACAGCTGCTGAGAACAGTGAAAAATAAAATGGAGCGGTATGTGGCAGTGAACCAGGGGTTCGATGCCATTCAAATACAGATTGATGTGGATTAGACAGCAGCTGTGTACAAGGGGCATTGTGCCCAGGTGCAGAGAGGCTGCTGACTGGTGAGTCAGAGATAGAAAAACAGAGCATCAGGCTGATCGGAGCAATCAGATGATCAGAGATAAGATAAGGAGGAAATAAAAATGGCTTTAAGACAGGTGCGGATCATGGGAGATCCGGTTTTGGAAAAAAAGTGCAGAGAGGTAAAGGAAGTTACGCCCAAGATCCGGGAGCTGATCGAGGATATGCTGGACACCATGTATGAGGCTCAGGGTGTCGGTTTGGCAGCGCCGCAGGTGGGAGTGCTTCGCCGGATTGTGGTGATTGATGTGGGGGAGGGTCCTTATGTGATGATCAATCCTGTGATTGAGGCTACAGAAGGAAGCCAGACCGGTTCGGAAGGTTGTTTAAGCCTTCCTGGACAGGCAGGCACAGTGACCCGCCCCAATTATGTGAAGGTGCGGGCGTTCGATGAGAATATGGATGAGTTTGTGCTGGAGGGAACCGAGCTTCTGGCCAGGGCAATCTGCCATGAATGCGATCACCTGGAGGGAATTATGTACGTTTCCAAGGTGGAAGGAGATCTCTATGACACAGACCCGGATCTGATAGATGCGGAGGATTCGGAGGAGTAGAACAGGAAAGCAGACAGAAGGAGCAGCAGATGAAAAAGATTATTTTTATGGGAACCCCGGATTTTTCCGTGGGAACTTTAAAAGCATTGCTGGATTCAGAATATGAGGTGCAGGCGGTATTCACCCAGCCGGATAAGCCAAAAGGACGGGGAAAGGCTCTGCAGATGACTCCGGTAAAGGCGGTGGCGCTGGAGGCCGGGGTGCCGGTGTATCAGCCAAGACGGATCCGGGAACCGGAAAATCTGGAGATCTTGCGGAAGTATCAGCCGGATGCCATTGTGGTGGTGGCTTTTGGACAGATCATTCCCAGGGAGATCCTGGAGCTGCCCCCCTACGGCTGCATCAATGTCCATGCTTCTCTGCTTCCCAAGTACCGGGGAGCCGCCCCCATTCAATGGGCGGTGATAGACGGAGAAAAGGAAAGCGGAGTCACTACCATGCAGATGGATACCGGGCTGGATACGGGGGATATGCTGCTGAAGGCAGTGGTTCCTATCGAAGAGCAGGAGACAGGAGGGAGCCTGTTTGAAAAATTAAGCCGGACAGGAGCGGAGCTTTTGCTTAAGACCTTGCGAGGTCTGGAGGCAGGCACCATTCGGCCGGAAAAACAGCCCCAGGAGAGTCCCACTCCCTATGCGGCCATGCTGGATAAGAAGATGGGACAGATTGACTGGGAAAAGCCGGCCAGAGAGATCGAGTGTCTGATTCGGGGATTAAATCCCTGGCCCAGCGCTTATACTTTTTATGAGGGCAAAACACTGAAACTGTGGTCTGCATCTGTGGAACCGGACTGCCAGACAGCCGCGGAACCCCATGGGAGGGGCAGTCAGGAGAATGGGGCTGAGCGAGGGAGCCAAGCAGGAGATGCAGCAGTTTTGGAGCCGGGCACGATTGTGGAAGTGACGAAAAAAACGTTGAAGATACAGACGGGAGAGGGAGTACTTGCAGTGAGGGAGCTTCAGTTGGAGGGAAAGAAGCGGATGGAGACAGATGCGTTTCTTCGCGGCTGTTCCCTGAAGACTGGAGAAAAGTTTGGAATTTAGACAGAAAGGAGCAACTTTTTATGAACTTACTCACATCGACTCTTGGTTATCATTACGGCTACGGAAGGGGCTATTACGGCTGGGGGTTTGACCCTACCTATCTTCTGGCAGTTTTGGGACTTCTTCTGACTGTGCTGGCTTCCGCAAAGGTAAAGAGTACTTTTGCAAGATACAATCAGGTGAGAAGCCGTTCCGGCCTCACAGGAGCCATGGCAGCGGAACAGGTGCTTCACGCCTGCGGTATCTACAACGTGGGCATTGAGCGGGTATCCGGAAGCCTGACCGACCATTATGATCCAAGAAGCAAAACCCTTCGCCTTTCCGACAGCACTTACAGTTCCTCTTCTGTGGCAGCCATCTGTGTGGCAGCTCATGAGTGCGGTCATGCGGTCCAGGATCAGCAGCAGTATGGGCCTCTGGTGCTTCGCAGCACCATTGTGCCGGCAGCTAATATCGGTGCCCAGTTGTCCTGGCCGATCTTCTTTGCAGGGCTGATTTTTTCCTTCAAGCCGCTTTTGACGGCGGGAATTCTGCTGTTTTCACTGGCAGTGGTGTTCCAGCTGGTGACCCTTCCGGTGGAATTTAATGCCTCCTCCAGAGCCCTCAGGATTTTAAGGGATAACCGCATTGTTCCGGAGGAGGAACTGACAGGCGGGAAAAAGGTGCTTACAGCGGCAGCCCTCACCTATGTGGCAGCAGTGGCTTCTTCGCTGCTTCAACTGCTGCGCCTTGTAATTTTGGCAAGGAGGAATGACGGTGACTAGATCAGTAAACATCAGGGAAATCGTTCTGGGTATTCTTATGGAGATTACAGAGGAGGAAGCCTACAGTCATGTGGTGATCCGCAATGTGCTGGAAAAGTACCAGTATCTGGAAAAGAGGGATCGGGCTTTTATCTCCCGGGTGGCAGAAGGGACGCTGGAGCATCTGCTCCAGCTGGATTACATTATCGAGTGTTTTTCCAAAGTGCCTGTATACAATATGAAGCCACTGATCCGGAATCTTCTTCGCATCTCTGTGTTTCAGCTAAAATATATGGACAGCGTGCCGGATTCGGCAGTGTGCAATGAGGCGGTGAAGATCGCTCAGAGACGGGGCTTTTATAATCTTAAGGGCTTTGTAAACGGAGTGCTGCGCAACGCGGCCAGAGGTCTGGACAGCGTGGCGTATCCGGACAGGGAGAAAGAACCGGTAAAATATCTGTCTGTGATTTATTCGGTTCCGGAGTGGATGATTTTAAAGTGGCTGGATCAGTTTGGCTTTGAGACAGTGGAGATCATCTGCCGCAGCTTCCATGAATCCAGGGGAACCGTGGTGCGCTGCAATCTGGATAAGGCTTCCAAGGAGGAGATTATCCAGGAGCTGAAGATGCAGGACATTACGGTGAAGCAGCATCCCTATCTGGATTATGCCCTGGAGATCTCAGATTATAATTACATGAAAGCAGTCAGTGCATTCAAAAAGGGCTGGATTCAGGTTCAGGATATCAGTTCCATGCTGGTGACCGAGATCGCGGCTCCCAACTGGGGAGATCACTGCATAGATGTGTGCGCAGCGCCGGGGGGCAAAAGCCTTCATCTGGCGGATAAGCTTTGCGGCAGCGGTTTTGTGGAGTCCAGGGATGTGTCAGAGTTTAAGGTAAAGCTGATGCAGGAAAATATTGAGCGTACCGGAGTGATCAATATTCAGGCAAAAGTGATGGACGCTACGGTGTATGACCCGGATTCGTTCCAGAAGGCAGATATTGTGCTGGCGGATGTTCCCTGCTCCGGTCTTGGGGTTATTGGCAAAAAGCAGGATATCAAGTACAAAATGACAGAGGCGAAACAGATGGAGCTGGTGCGCCTGCAGCAGAAGATCCTTCATGTGGTGCAGAATTATGTGAAACCCGGCGGGGTATTGATCTACAGCACCTGTACCATTGGAATGGATGAGAATCAGATGAATGTAAAATGGTTTCTGGAACATTATCCGTTCCAGCTGGAGAGCATAGACTCCTACATTTGTCCGGAGCTTCGGGGAAAGACCACAAAGGGCGGTTACATACAATTACTGCCGGGTATCCATGAATCCGATGGATTTTTTATAGCCCGGCTGAAACGTCTGGAGCATGAAATATGAAGAAAACAGATTTGAAATCAATGAACATGGAGGAGCTTTCCCAGTATGTGGCCAGTCTTGGGGAGAAGCCCTTCCGGGCCAAACAGCTGTATCAGTGGATGCATGTGAAGCTGGTGGAAAATTTTGACGAGATGACCAATTTATCCGCAGCTTTTCGGGAGCGGCTGAAAAAGGAGGCTTCTCTGATTGTCTTAAAGCCTGTGGATGTGAGAACCTCTCAGACGGACGGTACCAGAAAGTATTTGTTTGAACTGGAGGACGGCAATGTGATCGAGAGTGTTCTGATGCGCTACAAGCATGGAAATTCTGTTTGTATTTCCTCACAGGTAGGCTGCCGCATGGGCTGCCGCTTCTGCGCTTCCACCATCGGAGGACTCACAAGAAATCTGGCGCCCTCGGAAATGCTGGATCAGATCTACCGCATCCAGAGACTTCTTGGAGAGCGGGTTCATAATGTGGTGGTGATGGGCACCGGGGAGCCTTTGGATAATTTTGACAATTTTCTCCGTTTTGTCCGTCTTATAAGCGATGAAAACGGGCTGAATATCAGCCAGAGAAATATTACGGTCAGCACCTGCGGAATCGTACCCAATATCCGCAGACTGGCGGAAGAGGGGCTGCAGATCACTCTGGCCCTGTCCCTTCACGGCTCCAGTCAGGAGAAGCGCCGGCGGCTGATGCCTATTGCCGATCAATATGAGCTTTCCCAGGTGCTGGATGCCTGCCGCTATTACTTTGAAAAGACAGGCCGCAGGCTGACCTTTGAGTATAGCCTGGTAGGAGGAGTCAATGATCAGGAGGAAGATGCCCGGGAATTAAGCCGGCTTGCAGCCGGGCTGAACTGCCATATCAACCTGATACCTGTAAATCCGGTGAAGGAGCGTTCTTTTGTGCAGCCGGACCGGAGGGTGACTCTGGCCTTTCAAAATAAACTTGAAAAAAACGGAATAAATGTTACTATTAGAAGAGAAATGGGCCGGGATATTGACGGCGCCTGCGGCCAGCTGCGCCGCAGCTATATACAGAAAAATGAGGAAACATAACGCTGGCGTTGGAGGAAAGGAAGAGCTATGAGATCGTATTGTGTCACAGACATTGGCGTAAAACGGAATATGAATCAGGATTTTGTATATGCCTCCGAACAGCCGGTGGGGAATCTGCCCAACCTGTTTATTGTGGCGGACGGAATGGGAGGCCACAATGCAGGAGACCTGGCGTCTAGAAGTACAGTGGAGACCATGGTGGATTACATAGAGAGCGCAGGAGAAAAAAGCCCCATTCCCCTTTTGGAGGCCGCGATTTTGGCAGCCAACCGGAAGGTGATGGAGAAATCCCAGTCAGATAAGAGCCTGGAGGGGATGGGAACTACTGTGGTGGCAGCCACTGTGGTGGAGGACTGTCTCTATGTGGCAAATGTGGGGGACAGCCGTCTCTATGTGCTGGATGATCAGATCCAGCAGATTACCAGGGATCATTCTCTGGTGGAGGAGATGGTGAGAGCCGGACAGATTGGACGGGAGGAGGCCAGAAACCATCCGGAAAAGAATATCATCACCCGGGCGGTAGGCATGAAAAATAAATTGAGGATCGATTTCTTTGACGTGGCATTGTATGCTGGGGATAAGTTTCTGCTGTGTACGGACGGACTGACCAACATGGTGGAAGATGAGGATATCCTGGAACTGGTACAGAAGGAGACTTCGCTGGAAGCAGCCGCACACAGGCTGGTGGCTATGGCCAACCGAAACGGCGGAAAGGACAATATTTCAGTGGTTCTGGTGGAACCTATGGCAAGCGGGGTATAATGTATGTTAAAAGCAGGATCATTTATTCAAAACCGGTATGAGATCATAAGCCGCATCGGTTCAGGCGGGATGGCGGATGTGTACAGAGCCAAGGACCATAAGCTGAACCGCTTTGTGGCAGTGAAGGTATTAAAACAGGAATTTAAGGATGACAGTGAGTTTATCTCCAAGTTTCGGGTGGAAGCCCAGGCGGCAGGGGGATTGGCCCACGCCAACATTGTGAATGTGTATGATGTGGGAGAGGAGAACGGCATCAACTTTATTGTGATGGAGCTGGTGGAGGGTATTACCCTGAAAGCATACATTGCAAAGAAAGGAAAGCTTTCTGTTCGGGAGGCCACCAGCATTATGCTCCAGGTGGCGGCCGGGCTGGAGGCGGCTCACAATAATGGAATCATCCACAGGGATGTAAAGCCTCAGAATATTATTATTTCTGTGGATGGAAAAGCCAAGGTGGCGGATTTTGGTATTGCCAGAGCGGCTTCCTCCAACACGATCAATTCCAGCGCCATGGGCTCGGTGCATTACAGCTCTCCGGAGCAGACCAGAGGCGGTTACAGCGATGCAAAGAGCGATATCTATTCTCTTGGCATTACCATGTATGAGATGCTCACCGGGCGGGTGCCCTTTGATGGGGACAGCACAGTGGCAGTGGCTTTAAAGCACCTTCAGGAGGAGATTCAGTCTCCCAGAAAACTGGAGCCGGAGATACCTTTCAGCACAGAGCAGATCATTTTAAAATGCACCCAGAAGAGTCCAGACAGACGATACGCCAACATGACGGAGCTGATTCGGGATTTGAAGGAATCTTTAGTAAATCCGGAAGGGAATTTTGTCACAATTCCCAAGCTCAATCCCAATGCTCACACCATCCTTCTGTCAAAGGAGGAGATGGATCAGATCAAAAGCAGCGCAATGCCCATGTACGATGAAAACCTGAATACCGGGGCAGTGCGGCAATTTTCTGATACCGGAAATGTGACAGGCGAGAAGCTAAGACAGCCTTACGGTGGAAATTATTATCAGAACAGCGGTTACCAGGGGGTGGCCTACAATCGGGAGACCAATTATCCCGGAGGTTCCTATGCGGGAATGTACCAGGACGGAGGCGTCTACTCCGCGCTGGAGGAGCTGGAGGAGCAGCAGAATCAGTTTGATGAGGAGATGGAGGAGTTCCGACGCAAGAAGCGAAGAAATTTTTCCGGAAATGCCAGAAGAGACCGGGAGGACGCGGGAAATCCGGGAGGAGAGCGGCTGATCACTGTGATCAGCATCGTCCTGGCGGTGGCGGTAGGATGCGTACTGCTGGCCATGCTGGGCCGGGCTTTGGGAATCTTTCATTTTGGTTCCAGTGAAAATCAGGGAGGCGCCCAGAACAGTCCGCAGACGGTTGTGACGGAGACAGAAGCAGTGGACAACCGTTCGGTGCAGGTGCCGAACCTGGAGGGCAAAACGGAAGCGGAAGCGCAGAGCATGCTGCGGGAACTGAATCTGGGATATAAATATCAGGGAGAAGCTCCCTCCACGCAGTATGCCAAGGGGCTGGTGATCAGCCAAACCGTAGAGGCAGACACTATGGTGGAAAAAAATACTACGGTAGGATATACCTTAAGTTCCGGCTCGCAGGAGCCTCTGACCGTTCCGGGACTTTCCGGAGTTTCCCGGGAGGAGGCGGAAAAAACGCTTACCGGCATGGGGCTGATGGTTTCTGTGGATAACAGCCGCTACAGTGATACGGTAGCGGAGGGAATGGTGATCACCACCAACCCGGGAGCAGGTTCTAATGTGAATTTGGGAGATACAGTGACCCTCTATATCAGTCAGGGAGCAGAAGGGTCTACGGTGGTAGTGCCCAAGGTGGTGGGCCATTATGTGGAGGATGCCAGAACCGCCCTTGGAAATCTTGGGCTGTTTGTGTATTATACAGAGGTAGTGGATCCGTCTGTGGAAAAAGGACTGGTGATTGCGCAGGATATTCCGGAAGGAACCAGCGTTAAGACAGGAACCAACGTAACGATTACCGTGAGTGCAGGATCCGGAGAGGGAGAGGCCACTGTGGGTACGGGCACAGGCAAGTGGATGTGCAGCGCTCTTTTGGTAGCGCCCCAGGACACCGGGGAAGTGTATGAAGAGGAGCTGGTGCGGATCGTGGTGGTTCAAAATGAAGGACTGGAAAACGAGACGAAGAATACTGTGTTTGAGGGAATTATTACCTTTCCTTACAGTTTGAATGTGGAGGGAGCCGCAGGGGTGAGTACAGGCACTGCCTACGTCTATGTGTTGGATGCCCAGACCTGGGAGATTGAGACTACGATTAAATATCCGATTGAATTTGAATCGGTAAGCTGAACAGACAACGGAAGCAATGGAAATGGCAGGAGTCGGAGAACAGAAGAAGCAGAAGGACGGCAGAAGCCGGAGAATGGCAGGAACCAGAGTAGGAGCGGGGATGCAGGGAAAGATCATTAAGGGAATCGGCGGTTTTTATTATGTGCATGTAGAAGGTGCCGGAGTGTATGAGTGCAGGGCTAAGGGCATTTTTCGAAAAGACAAGAAGAAGCCCCTGGTAGGTGATAATGTGGAGATTACAGTTTTAGATCAGGAAAAGATGGTGGGAAATGTGGAACTGCTTCTCCCCAGGAAAAATGAACTGATCCGGCCCGCAGCGGCCAATGTGGATCAGGCGTTGGTGGTATTTGCCGCCGCCAGTCCCAAGCCCAACTTAAATCTTCTGGATCGTTTTCTCATCTCCATGGAGCAGCAGCAGATTCCGGTAGCCATCTGTTTCAACAAGTCCGATCTGGTATCGGAACAGGAAATGCAGGAGTTTGGCCAAGTGTACGAAAACTGCGGATGTCAGGTGTTTTTTATCAGCGTGTCCTGCAGGGAAGGGCTGGATGAGATTGAGAAGCTGATTACCGGAAAGACTACAGTGGTGGCGGGGCCTTCCGGAGTTGGGAAATCCTCTCTCACCAATTACCTTCAGCCCAAGGCCGGGATGGAGGTGGGAGAGGTGAGCAGAAAGATCGACCGGGGGCGTCATACCACCAGACATACAGAGCTTATCTGGGTGAAAGAACACACCTATTTTTTGGATACTCCTGGATTTAGTTCCTTGTATCTGCAGAATTTAAAGCCGGAGGAGCTGCCAGCCTACTTTCCGGAATTTACAGCCTTTGAGGGGGAGTGTCGCTTTCAGGGCTGTATGCATATTTCGGAGCCGGACTGCGGCGTGAAGCAGGCGCTGGCAGAGGGAAAGATCCCGGCTTGCCGTTATGAGAATTATTTACTTTTGGAAGAAGAATTAAAGCACCAAAGGAGGTATTAGAACTATGAATATATTATCCCCATCTATTTTATCAGCAGATTTTGCCTGCCTGGGAGAGCAGATCGCAAAAGTTGAGCAGGCGGGGGCTCAGTATATCCACATTGATGTGATGGATGGTTTTTTTGTGCCCAGCATTACTTTTGGGATGCCGGTAATTCAGTCTATCCGCAAAGTGACGGAGAAGGTGTTTGATGTCCATCTGATGGTGGAGCAGCCGGAGCGGTATATCGATGAGTTTGTCCGCTGCGGAGCTGACATTATTACGATTCACGCAGAGGCCTGTACCCATTTGGACAGTACGCTGTCCTATATCCGCAGCAAGGGCGTAAAGGCCGGACTGGCTTTGTGCCCCTCTACTCCCTTAACGGTTCTGGATTACCTGTGGAATAAGCTGGATATGGTGCTTTTAATGACCGTGAATCCCGGATTTGGAGGACAGAAATACATTCCGGAGATGACAGAGAAGGTGGCCGCCCTGCGGAAAATAATGGATGAGCGGGGACTGAATATGGATCTTGAGGTGGACGGGGGTATCAATGAGGACACCATCCGCTCGGTTTTGGAAGCAGGTGCGAATGTGCTGGTGGCCGGTTCTGCGGTATTTAAAGGAAATATTGAAGAAAACGTGGAAAAATATCTGAAGATTATGCGGGAGTACGAATGAAAACAGCAGTGATTGTCAGCGGGGGTAAGATCGAGGAAGATTTTGCCCTTCGTTTTTTGGAAAAAGAGAAGTTTGACTATTTGATCGCAGCAGACAGGGGGCTGAAGTTTCTGCAGGAGCAGGGTCTGGTGCCTACCCATATTGTGGGAGATTTTGATTCCTCTGGAAAGGAGCTTCTGGAACTCTACCGGGACAATCCACAGGTAGAGATTCGCACCTTCCAGCCAGAGAAGGACTGGACGGACACAGAGATTGCTCTGGAGCAGGCGGCAGCCCTGGGCTGTACCCGGGTAAATATTCTGGGAGCCACAGGGGGCAGCCGGGTGGATCACCTGATTGGAAACCTTCAGCTGTTGTCCCTGGCTCTGGAGCGGGGCGTGGACTGCTATCTTCTGGATTCGAAAAACAAGATCTATCTTCGGGATCAGGAATTTACGGTGGACAAAAGGAGCCAATGGGGTACCTATGTATCTCTATTTGCCCTGGGAGGCGATGTGGAGGGACTGACTCTTCACGGTATGAAATACCCCCTCCATGAGTACACCCTAGGTTCCGTGGGAACCAGGGCTGTGAGCAATGAGATACAGGAGGAGATGGGACACATTACTTTTCGCAGCGGCCGGCTGCTGGTGGTGGAGGCAAGGGATTAGAGACAGGTAACTTGCTGAGGCAGGTTGCCTTTTAGTTAAATGCTGCAATAGAAAGGAAATCTGGCAGAAACTGAATATTCACAAAGATATAATGGTATGGTACAATATAAATTGCTGTATTAGGGCTTCTTGAGAAAAGAGCCGGAATATGGGAAAAGATTTAAAAAGCAAAGAATTTGGTCTGATTACTGGATTAGGATAAAAAAGAAAACAGCTACCATGCTGAAAAAGCAAAAGGATAAGCATCAAAGGATTTATAGGAGGAAATATAGAAAATGAAACTAGGTATTGTAGGACTGCCCAATGTGGGCAAAAGTACACTGTTTAACTCGCTGACGAAGGCTGGCGCAGAGTCTGCCAATTATCCCTTCTGTACCATCGACCCCAACGTGGGGGTGGTGGCTGTGCCGGATCAGAGGCTGAAACTGCTGGCTGATCTGTACCACTCTGCAAAGGTGACTCCGGCAGTGATCGAATTTGTGGACATTGCAGGATTGGTGAAGGGAGCCTCCAAGGGGGAGGGCCTTGGGAACCAGTTCCTGGCCAATATCCGGGAGGTGGATGCCATTGTCCATGTGGTGCGCTGTTTTGAGGACACCAATGTGATCCATGTGGACGGCAGTGTGGATCCGGTGCGGGATATTGAGACCATTAACCTGGAGCTGATTTTTTCCGATCTGGAGATCCTGGAGAGAAGAATCGCTAAAACTTCCAGGGGAGCCAGAAATGACAAGGCGCTGGCAAAGGAACTGGAACTGCTTAACAGCCTGAAGGCCTATCTGGAGGACGGCAAGCTGGCCATTACCTATCAGACAGAGGATGAGGAGGAGCAGGCGCTTCTGGATTCTTTTAACCTGCTTACCGCAAAGCCGGTGATCTTTGCAGCCAATGTGTGCGAGGATGACCTGGCGGATGACGGAGCTTCCAATTCTTACGTTCAGGCAGTGAGAGAGTATGCCAAGGAGACTGGAAGCGGTGTGTTTGTGATTTGTGCCAAAATCGAGGAAGAGATCTCAGAGCTGGAGGAAGATGAGAAAGCCATGTTCCTGGAGGATTTGGGACTGAAGGAGTCCGGTTTGGAAAAACTGATCGCAGCCAGCTACGATCTTCTGGGACTGATGAGCTTCCTCACAGCAGGTGAGACGGAGACCAGAGCATGGACCATCCGCAAGGGCACCAAGGCGCCTCAGGCGGCAGGTAAGATTCATTCTGACTTCGAGAGAGGATTTATCCGGGCGGAGGTAGTCAACTATCAGAACCTGTTAGACTGCGGCTCCTTATCAGCAGCCAGAGAAAAAGGTCTGGTAGGGCTGGAAGGAAAGGATTATGTAGTCCAGGACGGCGATGTGATCCTGTTCCGTTTCAATGTGTAACTTTAGTTCCGGACAGCAGGAAAACGGGGTTCAGTTTTTAGTATGGAAGGAGCGCTATGACAACAGACAGCATTCTGTTTCCCAACCTGGGGATCGCTTTGCCTCATGTGGGCAAGACGGTCTCCATCTTTGGATTTGAGATCGCATATTATGGGATTGTAATTGCACTGGCCATGATGGCAGGGCTTTTTCTTGCCATGTGGGCAGCCAAAAAGACGAAGCAGGATCCAGATGACTATTTCAACCTGGCTATGATCGCCATTGTGGTATCGCTGATCTGCGCCAGATTGTACTATGTGGTCTTTTCCTGGGATTATTACAAGGACCATCTCCTGGAAATTTTGAATTTCCGGGGAGGCGGGCTGGCCATCTACGGCGGTGTGATCGGCGGCGTGGCTACCTGCATTGTGTATGGGAAAATGAAAAAAATGAATTACGCGAAACTGATGGATACCGCCTGCCTTGGACTGATACTGGGGCAGATTATCGGGCGGTGGGGGAATTTCTTTAACCGGGAGGCCTTTGGGGGATACACCGATGGACTGCTGGCTATGCAGCTTCCCCTGGATGCAGTCAGGGCCAGTGAGGTGACTCAGGAGATGATGGCCCATGTCCAGGAGATTGACGGGGTAAAATTCATTCAGGTACATCCCACCTTTCTCTATGAGTCCCTTTGGAATTTGGCAGTGCTGGCAGTGCTGCTGGTGATCACGGTGAAGGGGCTGAAAAAGTTTCAGGGGGAAGTGGTGTTGTTTTATCTGCTGCTTTACGGGCTGGGACGGATGTGGATTGAGGGGCTGCGGACGGATCAGCTTTTGCTGCCTGTGACTGGGCTTCCGGTTTCCCAGGTGCTCTCAGGCGTGCTGGCGGCCGGTTCCCTGGCAGCGATTCTGGTGCTGCGGCGCAGACAGGGCCAGCGCCTTTCCGTTGAGAAAAGAAGCAATAGGAAGAAACACTGATCCAGAAGAGAGAGCAAAAAGATAGAAGTACAAAGGCGCTGTTTATCGGATTGACCGGGAACAGTAACCAGCAAAACAGCAGACTATCAGAAAGTAAAAGAAGCAGGACAACAGGGCCTTAGCAAGATGCAAAGGCAGGGGAGAAAACACCGAATAAGGGGAAGATTTACAAAAGGAGAGACTATGGCAGGAACAGATATCGGAATTGATTTGGGAACATCCAGCATCCTGGTGTATGTACGGGGAAAGGGCGTTGTGTTAAAGGAGCCTTCGGTGGTGGCTTATGACCGGGACAGCGACAAGATTAAGGCCATTGGCGAGGAGGCACGGCTGATGTTGAGCCGCACTCCGGGAAATATTGTGGCAGTGAGACCCATGAAAAACGGGATTATTTCGGATTACATGGTGACAGAGCAGATGCTCCGCTATTTTATCCAGAAAGCAGTGGGACGGCTGTCTTTTCGGAAACCCAGAGTGAGCATCTGTGTGCCCAGCAGCGTTACAGAGGTGGAGCGCAAGGCAGTGGAAGACGCCACTTACCAGGCGGGAGCCAGAGAGGTACATATGGTGGAGGAACCTATTGCAGCAGCCATTGGTTCCGGCATTGACATTTCCAGACCCAGCGGAAATATGATCGTGGATATCGGCGGTGGAACCTGCAGCGTGGCGGTTCTGTCTATCAATGGCATTGTGGTGACTCATTCCATCAAAATCGGAGGAGATGATTTTGACGCAGCCATTGTAAAATACGTGAAGGATCACTATGGGCTGATGATCAGCGAACAGGCTGCGGAGGAGATCAAGATCACCATCGGCACGGTGTTTGAACGGCCGGAGCAGACGGTGATGGAGGTGAGCGGCCGGGATCTGGTAACCGGGCTGCCGAAAAATGTAAAGATCACCTCTGAGGACACCAGGGAGGCTTTGAAAGATACTGTGGGACAGATTGTGGATGCAGTCCACAATGTATTGGAGCGCACTCCCCCGGAGCTGGCTGCGGACGTATCGGACCGGGGAATTATCCTGGTGGGCGGAGGCGCGCTGCTGGGCGGCCTGGAGGAATTGATCGAGGCCAAGACCGGAGTGAATACCATGACAGCGGAAGATCCCATGACAGCAGTGGCAGTGGGAACGGGGCGCTTTGTGGAGCTGACTGCCCCGGGCAAGAGAACAGAAGAGGAATAGACAAGAATCTATGGAACAGATAGAAGGATATGTGGAGCACATTGTGTATCAGAACAGCGACAATGGCTACACGGTGATGAATGTAGTGTCCGGAGATGAGGAGATCACCTGCGTGGGAATGCTGCCGATGATCAGCGAGGGAGAACTGATTACTGCCAGCGGCCATTATACGGAGCATGCTGCATACGGAGAGCAGTTTCAGATTGAATCTTATGAGGTAAAATCTCCGGAGAGCATGGAGGCAGTGGAGCGGTACTTGGGTTCCGGTGCCATTAAGGGTGTTGGAAGCGCTTTGGCGGCCAGGATTGTCCGCAGGTTTCGGGAGGATACTTTCCGGATTATTGAGATGGAGCCGGAACGGCTGGCTGAGATTAAGGGAATCAGCGAGCGGAAGGCCAGAGAGATTGCAGAGCAGGTGGAAGAGAAGAAGGGGATGCGGGAAGCCATGATTTTTCTGCAGCAGTATGGCATCACCATGGCCCTGTCTCTGAAGATCTATCAGAAATATGGTTCGGATATTTACCGGGTGATCCGGGAAAATCCCTACCAGATGGCTGATGATATTACCGGCGTCGGTTTTCGGATTGCAGACGAGATTGCCCGCAGAGCTGGGATCCATACGGATTCGGATTTTCGCATTAAGAGCGGTATTTTTTATACGCTTCAGCAATCCACCGGTGAGGGGCATGTGTACCTGCCTAAGGAGGAGCTGGCGCGGCGAACGGCAGAACTTCTGGGGGTTCAGGTGGAACAGATGGATCAGCATCTGTCGGATCTGGCCATTGACCGGAAAGTAGTGATTCGGGAAGAGGAGGACGAGGTGAGAGTTTACGCCGCGTCCTATTACTATATAGAGATGAATACAGCCAGGATGCTTCATGACCTGAATATTACCGGAGAGATCAATCAGGAGAAAATTCTGGAGAAGATCAGAAAGATCGAGGAGAGAAGCAGGACCGTGCTGGATGAGAAGCAGAGGGAGGCCATTATCCAGGCAGTGCGCTGCGGTTTGGTGGTGATCACGGGAGGCCCGGGTACAGGAAAGACTACCACCATCAATACGATGATCTCCTACTTTGAAGAGGAAGGGCTGGAGATCGCCCTGGCAGCGCCTACAGGCCGGGCTGCCAAGCGGATGACAGAGGCCACGGGATATGAGGCCAAGACGATACACCGCCTGCTGGAAGTGGCCGGAGGCCCGGACAGCTCCAGCAGTTTTGGGCGGAATATGGAAAATCCGCTGGATGCAGATGTGATCATTGTAGACGAGATGTCTATGGTGGATATCCATCTGATGTATGCGCTGTTAAATGCCATCACAGTGGGCACCCGGCTGGTGATGGTGGGAGATGTGAATCAGCTTCCCTCCGTGGGACCGGGATGTGTGCTGAAGGATATCATTGAATCCGGCCAGTGCCAGGTGGTGCGTCTGACCAGGATCTTCCGGCAGGCCAGTGAGAGCGATATTGTAGTGAATGCCCATAAGATTAACAGGGGAGAACACATGGAGCTGGACAACAAAAGCAGGGACTTTTTCTTTTTGAAACGTCAGGATGCCAATGTGATTATCAGCATCGCCATCCAACTGGTAAAGGAAAAGATGCCAAGATACGTTCACGCCAGCCAGAATGAGATTCAGGTGCTTACGCCTACCAGAAAAGGACTTTTGGGCGTAGAGCGGCTCAACCGGATCCTGCAGGAATACTTAAATCCCAGAGATGGAAAGAAAAAGGAGTATGTCAGAGGAGATACCCTGTTCCGGGAAGGGGACAAGGTGATGCAGATCAAGAATAATTATCAGCTGGAGTGGGAAGTCCGGGGAAAATACGGAATGCCCATTGACAAGGGAACCGGAGTATTCAATGGGGACATGGGCGTGATCCGGGAGATCAATGAATATGCGGAGCGTCTGACAGTGGAATTTGATGACCACCGGTTTATCGAATATCCTTTTTCCGGATTGGAGGAGTTGGAGCTGTCCTACGCAGTGACCATCCATAAATCACAGGGAAGCGAATATCCAGCGGTGGTGATTCCGCTGCTTGGAGGTCCAAGAATGCTGATGAACCGAAATCTGCTTTACACCGCAGTGACCAGAGCCAAAAGTTGCGTGACGCTGGTGGGAGATCCCAGGGTGTACGATCAGATGATTGACAATACCATGGAGCAGAAACGCTACAGCAGCCTGGCTCTTCGGATGCGGCAGCTGGGAGAGCTGTAGAATCGGGAGAGGAATGTTGCAAAACCGCGGCTTTTTGGGGAGAGAGCGTGGTAGGAAATGAAACTAGAAAGAAATAATCCGGTCAGATTCTTTTTTGAGATGCTTCTGGATCTTTTGTATCCAAGGCGCTGCCCTCTTTGCGAGGAGATCCTCCTGCCAAAGGAAGGGCTGGTGTGCGGGAAGTGCAGAAAAAAACTGCCCTACATCCGGGAGCCGCTGTGCAAAAAATGCGGTAAGAAGATAAGAAGTCGGGAGCAGGAATACTGTAGGGGCTGCGAAAGAGGAAACCATCTTTTCTGTGAGGGCCGGGCGGTGTTTGTGTATGAAAAATCTCTGCGGCAAAGCATCGGCCGGATGAAATTTCAAAATCGCCGGGAGTATGTGGATTTTTATGCCGGAGAGATGGCTGCTGTTTACAGAAGATCGTTAAGCAGATGGGGAATCCGGACAATTCTGCCGGTTCCTATGTATGCAAAAAAAGCCAGACGCAGAGGATATGACCAGAGCGTTCTGCTGGCTGGAAAGTTTGGTGAGCTTACCAGAATCAGAGTAGAGAGTCGATGCCTTGTGAGAAAACGGGAAACCCTGCCTCAGAAGGAGCTGGATGCAGGGGAACGGAAAAAGAATCTGCGAGGGGCTTTTTACGTAAAGAATCCGGAGCTTGTGAAGGAACCAGTGCTTTTGGTGGATGATATCTATACAACGGGAGCCACGATGGACGCAGCTTGCCAGGCTTTGCAGAAACAGGGAATTTCTAAGATTTATTTTCTGGCGCTGGCAGCGGGAAATGGGGATTAACAGGTAGGCACAAAAGAAAAAATGTGTTATAATGGCCATAATATGCAGAGAAAAATCCGGCGTACTCCCCGGAAACTGCATGAGAAAAGAGGAAAGGGCGGTTGCTATGAAGCCTGACAAACAGCGTATCCGGATTATGACCCGCCTGGCTATACGGGAACAGGAAAACAAATCAGGGCTGAGGATGATGCGGGAAAGCTTCCGAAGCGATTACAGAGGAATCCCCATGGTGAAGAACAGCTTGCGAATGACCTTGGTATTTTTGCTGATTTTGGGTCTTTGGGCAGCGAGCCACATGGAATTTTTGCTGAATGTGGTATCAGAGCTACGGATGAGATATTTGCTGGGGCTGCTGGGAATTCTTTATGGAAGCCTGATTCTGGTGACCTGCCTGATTTCCTTTTTGCTGGCTAATCAAAGATATCAGCGTGATCGACGTGACTGGGAGGAGTACTGTCAGCTTCTGGAGCTGTTAGAGCAGGGGGAAGAGTGGACAGAATATGAGGAATAGAGGGGGAAAATAGAGTGCGAAAAGCCAAGTATGCACTGATACGCTTTTATTCAGAATTTGATACTTACTTGAAAGCAGTTTTAAAGTTTGTGCTGGCTTTTTCACTATTTTCCAGCATTTGTGCATTGCCGGGGGAGGCGGGGATTTTTGAGCTGCTGACGATCCGGCTGATGTTTTCTGCTTTTTGTGCCATTCTGCCTGCTAACGGGCTGGTTTTGATAGCGGCAATTTTTGTGGAAGCCAAGTTCTGGGGGGGATCGTTGGTCAGCGGCCTGGCTGGGGGTGTAGTCCTTTTTGTATTTTTGCTTTTCTATTTTTCTTTTATTCCTGAGCAGGGATATATTGTGGCGGTGACAGCGCTGTTTTTGGGGCTGAAGGTTCCGCTGGCGGTTCCGGTGGTGTGCGGACTTTTATGCGGTTCTGGGACGCTGGCCGGGATCATTTTCGGAACAGCCGCCTATTACGGAACCGTAAGCCTTGGACTTTGGGAACCAGGAAGCCAGGTTTTGGGTACAGAACTGGCAGATGAGTTTTTAACCTTGATTATGAGCTTTTGGAAAAATCAGGAAGCAGCGTTTATGCTGGTGATTCTGACGGCTGTTTTTCTGGTGGTATATCTGATACGGCGGCTGCCGGTGCGGTATAGCTGGAGTCTGGCAATACTTTCTGGAACCGTATCATACGGTTTGCTTCGGGGCATGGAGGCTTTGTTCTTAAAAGGTTCTGTCTCACTGGTGCTTTTTTTACTGGATCTGCTGGCAGGAGCGGCGGCAGGGCTGGCGGTGCAGTTTTTTGCCTTTGATCTGGATTATGAGAAAGTACAGCATTTGCAGTTTGAGGATGATGATTATTATTACTATGTAAAAGCGATTCCCAAAATGGAAGCGGTTATGCAGAAAAAAGGAGACGAGGGATCATGAACAGAGTATATTTATGGCTAAGCGATCGTTTATCCTGGCTTAGGTTTCCTACGGCCTCTTTTTCTATCAGCGACGTTTTTGAGATTTTGATTTTGGCATTTCTGGTATATGAACTGCTGCTGTGGATCAAAAATACCAGAGCCTGGACCCTGTTGAAGGGAATTCTTACCATTGTGGTCTTTGTTTCCCTGGTGTACATTCTGGAGATGGATACCCTGATTTACATTGTAAATAAAGGAATTACATTGGCGATCATTGCAGCTCTGGTTGTGTTCCAGCCGGAAATTCGGAAGGTTCTGGAACAGTTGGGGGAAAAGCGTTTTATCTCTAATCTGCTTCCCCTGGACAGCGTGCGGACCGTGCAGGAACTGTTCAGCGATAAGACCGTCAATGAGCTGGTAAAAGCTACTGCTGAGATGGCAAAGGCCAAGACAGGAGCTCTGATTGTGATTGAGAAGAGAGAGACCCTGGAGGAATACGAGCGTACCGGGATTCGGGTAGACGCTCTGGTTAGCAGCCAGCTTTTGATCAATATTTTCGAACACAATACGCCGCTTCACGACGGCGCAGTAGTTGTGAGGGGAGACAGGATCACTGCAGCCACCTGTTATCTTCCTCTTTCTGACAATATGAGCCTGAGCAAGGAACTTGGCACCAGACATCGGGCAGGCGTAGGTATCAGTGAAGTGACGGATTCTTTTACCATTATTGTCTCAGAGGAAACCGGCTATATTTCCACTGCTTATAAAGGGCAGCTTACCAGAAATATTACAGGAGATGAATTAAAAGAGAGGCTGACTGTTCTTCAGAATAAGTCAATTATTTCCAGAAAGTTTAAATTGTGGAAAGGACGGGCGAAAAATGAAGAATAAGATCATAGAAAAATTGGCAGGCAATGTGCTTTTAAAATTCACAGCGCTCCTGATTGCCTTTTTCATCTGGCTTCTGGTGACCAATACGGAGAATCCGGTGAGTACAGAATTGTACACGAATGTGCCTATCACCATTGTGAATCAGGACAGCATCGCAGATATCGGAAAAGTAGTGGAGGCGGAAGGCAGCGGAATGGTGACGGTCCGGGTGACAGAACGCCGCTCCATTCGAGATCGGCTGAAAAATTCAGACTTCTATGTGGAGGCAGACATGGAGAACATCAATGAGATGAATAGTGTGCCTCTCACGGTAATTTGCAGTAATCCGGCGGTGAGCTGGGATGAGATTCAGATCTGGCCGTCTTCTCTGAAGGTGACGCTGGAGGATAAGGTAGAGCAGCAGTTTGCCATCACAGTCTCCACGGTGGGAGAAAGCAGCGGATATGAGGTGGGAGCCACGGAGATCGCACAGGGCAAGAATATTTATCTGGCAGGCCCAAGATCCATTATGCAGATCATTGACAAGGTGGTGGCACAGGTACCGGCATCCGGCCTGAAAAACGATGTAACCAAGACCGTGGCCTTGAAGGTATATGATAAAAACGGTTCTGAGCTAAATGAAAATCAGCTCAACTCTCTGGAATTTAAGGATAGCAGCGGCGCAGTGATTACCAACCGGGAGGTGCAGGTAAGCCTGAAAATGTGGCGAATTGCCAATGATGTTAAGATGCAGGTGGAGACCACGGGAACGCCGGCTTTCGGTTATCGGGTAAGCGCCATCAACACCATACCGGCTACCATCAGCCTGGCAGGCACAGAAAAGGCCTTGGAAGCTTTGGGAAACGTACTGGATCTTTCGGAGGCTATTTCGGTAGCCGGGGTGAAGGAAAGCTTTTCACAGGAGATTGATTTGACAGCTACCGTGGCGCTTTTGCCGGAGCTGAAGCTTCTGAATGGAGCAGACCCTATTGTGACCGTGGAGATTCAGGTGGAAAAGAATGGAGATACCAGCGTCAGTGTTCCTATCGGGGAAGTGGAATTTTTAAATCAGCCCAGAAATATGAGCCTGGTATTTACTCCGGCGGAGAAGCTGACGATTCCGGTTCATGCACTTTCTGAGGATGCCAGAGAGCTGGTTTCCGGTGATCTGAAGGTGCGGGTGGATCTATCGCCCTGCAGTGAGGAAGGAACCCATGAACTGTTAGCAGAGGTGGAGCTGCCGGAAGGATATGAGCTGGCTTCGGAGGTGACTCTTACAGTAGCCTCAGCCAAACAGACGACTTCATCGGAAACCATAAGCGCGGGGTGATTGGATGGTAAAAAGAAAGATACAGATATGCAATCAAAGTGGCCTCCACCTAAGACCAGCAGGACAGTTATGTCAGAAGGCTATGGAATATGCCTGTCTGATCACCATGGAGATAGGAAATAAAACCTATAACTTAAAGAGCGTACTCAGCGTCTTGAGCGCTCAGGTGAACGCGCCAAAAGAGATTGTGCTGGTGTGTGATGGAGAACGGGAAGAAGAGGCATTGGAAGAGCTGGCCGGGTTTTTGTCAGAGAATCTGGATGAAAAGCTGAAAAAAGAATAGAGAGACAGCAGAGGTTCGGTCTGTCTGGCAGAGGTTGCCGCAATGTACTGTGGAAAACAGGAATTGCGGCAACCTTTTTAGTTTCATAGGAAACTCCTTCCTATGAAACTAAAATGCTCCGCAGGATCACATTACAGAGGAGCAGAAGAATGATGCTAAAAGGACGAGAGGAAGTTTTTTCAGAGAAATAAGGGAGAAACATCCCCCCCGGGAGCTTCGCAGCAGATGAGATTTGTGATAGTTTATACTATAACGGCTGGGAGCAAAGCAGCAGAAAATAGTTTGATATCTGGTACTCCGGCAAATGGTAAGAGCTTGAGACGCTATCTTTAGCTGGAACCTGCATATTTTATTTTGTATTCCCACAGATGATAAGAGATGGCATCCTTTCGGGAACGGCGGGCGTACAGGAAGGGAAATTGTTTGGGAGGGACGCATGGAGAATTTGAACAATCAGACAGGGGAACAGTTACATACGCATGAACATCTCCATGATCCTCAGGAGAAAAAAAGGCAGTTAAATAGACTTTCCCGTATCATCGGCCACTTAAATTATGTAAAACGGATGATTGAAAATGATGAAGACTGTTCCGATGTCCTGATGCAGATAGCAGCCACAAAATCTGCATTGAATGGTTTGGGAAAGCAAATCATCAATGAACATCTGACCCATTGTATCATTCATGCTATTGAAGCGGGGGATACAGAGGCGATTGATGAGTTTCAAAAGGTGATACAAAAATATTTTTGAAAAAGAGGAAAAAATTATGCTTACAAAGGATTTTAACCCATGGAAGAACGTAGATAATTTTAATCCGAAAGAGTTTGAAGGACAGAGCAGTGAGCTTTTACAGTGGCCCATTAAGTTGTGGAAAGCGCCCATTGTTTCGCCTTACTATCATCAAGGTCATCTTCTGATTGCAGCGGACTGCAGTGCTTTTGCATATCCCCAGTTTCACAAGACTTATGGAGGCGGAAAAGTGGTTTTGATCTGCTGCATGGAGACAGATTTTGATGTTATGACGAAGCTGAGTAAAATATTAAAGCATAATGATATAAAAAGTGTGACAGTGGTAAAGACAGATAAGCCTTGCTGTGCAGATTTGACGGATGCAGTCAGACAGGCCATCAAATCCAGCAGGCTTCCACTGCCTCTTCAGGTAGCAACTGTGTTTGTCCAGGGGGAGGATGTGGGGGAGGAAATTTGAAAATCACTCCTACTGCTGCATGTTTGTCCGAGGAATTTGTTTGCTGCATTTAAGAAATAGAAGCGAATGAGACAAGAAAGTGTGAAAAGAGCGGTATGTCTGTTTGGGCATCAGCTCTTTTTTAGGGAGATGGAAAATATGGATTTGGAGTATATAAAGAAAATGTGGGTCAATGAAATGACGGTGGACCTGGAAGCAAATAGAACTGCCTGGGATAGTGTGGCAAAGGATTACCTTTACGATGAAAAGGCAGGTTTAGAGAAGGATCCCTTTCTACAGTATATCCAGAATAAAATAGACTGGACAAAGCCTGTGAAGATTTTGGATGTGGGATGCGGCGCCGGGGCTTATTCGGTAGCGCTTTCCTCCAGAGCAGAGAAGGTAGTAGGTGTGGATTTTTCACCGGCAATGATACAAGAGGCTGGGAAATATGTGAAGCAGCACGGCATCCAGAATGTGGAGTATCTGGAACGGGATTGGTGGAATTGTTCCGGTGAAGAATTTCGCGGGAAATTTGATTTTGTGTTTGCACACACAACTCCAGCCATTGCAGACTATGGTTCGCTGGTAAAAATGATGGAAGCTTCTTCCAGGTACTGTGCCCTGTGCAAACCGGCAAGGAGAAGGGATGAAGTTTTGGATAAGCTGCGGGAGGTTATAGGATGGAAGAAGCAGGATGCGGACACATCGGTGGCATACGCATTCGGAACTGTCTGGGGGCATGGTTATTGCCCGGAATTGGTTTATCACGATACTGTTTGGAAATCCAGCAAGTCTTTGGATGAGGCAAAAGATTGGTATTTGAACCGTTTGAAAGGGGCTGGCCTGAAGGAAGATAAGAAAGTGGAAAAAGTTTGCAATTATCTGGAAGAGATTAGTGTAAACGGCAGAGTGGAGGATACTACGTATACCACTTTGGTCACCATGTTTTGGGAGGTACGAAGATGAGAATCGGCATCATTTACTATAGTGAAACGGGTAATACAAAGAAAGTTTCCGGATGGATCGCAGATGGCGCAGAGGCAGTGGCGGACACGGAAGTCAGACTGTTTAATCTGAAAGACGGAATGGAACCGGATCAGAATTATATTGAAAGCTGTGATGCCATTATTTTTGGTACGCCCACCTATTATGCCAATATGTGCTGGCAGATTAAACAATGGTTTGATACAAAACATCATTACAACTTATCAGGGAAATTAGGGTCGGCATTTTCTACAGAAAATAGTCCCAACGGTGGAGGCGGAGAATTGGCCATCATGACCCTGGTAAACCATATGCTGGTAAAGGGGATGCTGATCTATTCCAGCGGAGCGGGATGCGGAAGGCCGTTTATCCATATTGGTCCTGCAGTAGTAAGAGCGGCTATGGAGGAAAAGAAAGAACTTTGCAGGCTGTATGGGGAGCGGATCGCACAGCAGGCGCATCGATTATTCGATCGTCGGAGACTGGAGTAGAAACATGGGGGAAAGAAAAGTGATAAAAAAAGGGAACTGTGAGGGCAGACAGGGTGGAATACAAGGATATCATCGCATGATATATAAAAAGTGGTGGTGTCTGCTGGTGCTTGCCCTAGTGACACTGGTGTTGATGGTACTTTCTGTGAATGCAGGAGCGGCATCCATGTCTCCGCTTGAAGTATTAAAAACAATAGTTGGAATGGGGGATGAGCGGAGCTTTGTGGTAATTTGGAAAATACGAATGCCAAGAGTGATCGCCGCCGTGGTGGCAGGAGCCGGGTTATCCATAGCAGGCTGCGTGATGCAGACCTGTCTAAAAAATCCCCTGGCATCCCCCTCTACTTTAGGGGTATCTGCAGCGGCCACATTTGGAGCCAATCTGGCGATTATTGTTTTGGGGGCTGGAAGCGTTATGGCCACCGCATCCGATGCAGTGGTGATCAACAATCCTTATATCGTGACAATCTGTGCTTTCTTTTGCTCCATGGGTGCAGTGCTGCTGATTATGTCTCTGTCAAAGCTGCGGGGATTTTCGCCAGAGGCCATTGTCCTGGCAGGAACTGCGCTGAGTTCGCTTTTTGGAGCGGGGACCACCCTGATTCAGTACTTTGGCAATGATGTGCAGATCGCAGCGGCGTTATTTTGGACTTTTGGGGATCTAGGACGCGTTTCCTGGAAGGAAGTGGGCATCCTGGCAGTGATCACAGCATCCTGTATCCTTTATTTTATGCTGATGAGATGGAATTACAATGCGCTTGCAAATGGAGAGGAGACGGCAAAAAGTCTTGGGGTAAAAACCTCCAGAATCCGTTTTTGGGGGTTGATTGCGGCTTCTCTTTTGACTGCTGTTTCTGTGTCATTTATGGGAATGATCGGATTTATTGGTTTGATCGGCCCACAGATCATGAAGCGGATAGTTGGTTCAGACCTCCGTTTTTTAATTCCTGCATCGGCATTGATGGGAGCGGTTATTTTGCTGATGGCGGATACCGGTGCAAGAGTTTTGATTTCACCGATTATTTTGCCGGTAGGGGCAGTCACGTCTTTGCTGGGAGCGCCTATGTTTTTCTACATGTTATTGAAGGGGAAACGGAAGAGATGAAGCTTGAAGTTAAAAATTTATATTTTTCTTACGGAGCCCATGAGGTAGTCCGGAATGTATCGTTTACAGCCTCTTCAGGAGAAATGGTTGCTGTTTTGGGGGTAAACGGTGTGGGAAAGTCTACAATGCTAAAATGCATCAATCGGATCCATAAGCAGAAGTCGGGAGAGATTTTTGCAGATGATAAAAAAATCAGCCATATGAAAGATATCGAACTGGCTTCCCAAATTGGCTATGTGGCCCAGAACTGCGAGTTCTCAGAAAGCACAGTATTTGATGCGGTGCTTTTGGGAAGAAAACCTTTTATCAAATGGGATGTGACGGAGAACGATCTGGAAATCGTGCAAAAGGTTTTGCAGCTGCTTTCCCTGGAGCAGTACTCCATGAGGAATGTTCTGGAACTGTCCGGTGGAGAACGCCAGAAAGTAGCGATTGCCAGAGTTCTGGCACAACAGACTCCGATCTTGCTTTTTGATGAGCCCACAAGCAATTTGGATCTTAGGAATCAGCTGAAAGTTTTGGAGATTATTCAGCAGATTGTAAAGAAGCAGAATCTTATAGCGGTGGTTACGATTCATGATCTGAATCTGGCCCTGCGATATGCGGATAAGTTTTTGGCAATGCAGGATGGACAGGTATTTGGTTTTGGAGGCAGTGAGATTGTAACCTCAGAAACGATCAAAAAGGTGTACGGTGTAACAGCTGATGTAATCGACTACCATGGGCACAAGGTTGTCATACCTGAAACAATATAAAAATAAAAGGAGGAAACAAAGATGAAAAGAAAATTTGTAATGGTGTTAACAGCAGCAGCTCTGTTGGCTGTAGGAACAGGGGGTGTGGTGGCTGCCGCGGCAGAAACGGAACCTTTAGAAGAACAGTCAGAGACGATGGAAGGTTCGGAGGGAGAATATCAGGTAACAGACTTGTTGGGAAGAAAAGTGACGATCCCCGGGGAAACCTCCAGCTATGCCTGCATTGGATCAGGAAGTTTGAGGTTATACTGCTATGTGGCCGATAAAGGAGAATTAGCAGGAGTGGAAAATATAGAGGTGGAGAACGATCCCTCCGGTCGTCCTTATGCAATGGCGTTGGGAGATCTGAAAGATGCAGTTATAATCGGGCCGGGAGGACCTGGGAATGCACCGGATGCAGAATTGCTGTTTAACGCAGCGCCGGATGTCATTTTTTCTATGTATAATTCGGAAACGGCAGCCGTGGATGAGCTTCAGGAGAAGACGGGAATTCCGGTGGTGGCTTTAAGCTATGGAGAATACGAAGTGTTTGATCCGGCAATTTATGAGTCCATGATGTTGATCGGGCAGATTACAGGAAATGAGGAACGGGCAGAGGCAGTTGTGGATTATATGAAAGAGATTCGTGAAGATTTGAATGCCCGGACAGAACAGATGGAAGAGAAGCCTCTTGTGTATATGGGATGTCAGTCAAATCGGGGAAGTCATGGAATCGAGAGCACTGCTGGAAATTATGTGTTGTTTGAGGCTCTGAATATTCGCAATGCGGCGGCAGAAGCAGGAATACCAGAATATGCAATGATTGATAAGGAACAGATCTTGGAACTGGATCCGGATATTATGATTATCGATGCCGGAGGATACCAGATACTTTCTGATGACTACAAAGCTAATCCGGATTTTTATGAGACATTGACCGCATTTAAAGAAGGAAAGGTTTATATGCAGATGCCCTATAACTGGTATTATACGAATCTGGAGATCGCTATCGCAGACGGCTATTATATTGGCTCTGTAGTATATCCGGATGCTTTTTCCGATATTGATATAGAAGAAAAGTTCAATGAGATTTCAGATTTCTTTCTGGGAATGGAAGTGTATGAAACGATTGCCGACAGCTATTATGGCGGCTATCAGGCAGTAAAATTAGGCGAATGAGGTGAGAATTGTGAAGAAAGAAGACAAGAAAGTGCTTTGGGAAAAAGCGGCAGCTTTCCATGGACATGTGTGCGGCGGACTGACGATCGGTTATCAGGCGGCATTGTATGCCATAGAACTGCTGGATCTGAGTTTTTCAGAGGATGAACAGGTGGTTTGTATTTCAGAAAATGATGCCTGCGGGGTAGATGCGATTCAGGTGATTTTAGGATGCAGTGTGGGAAAAGGAAACCTGCTGTTTCATATGCGGGGAAAACAGGCATTTTCTTTTTACAATCGAAAGACGGGAAAATCTGTGCGGCTGGTCTTGAAAAAAGCGCCGAAAGAAATGACAAGGGAAGAAGCTTTTGCATATTATCAGAACTGTGAGCCACAGGACTTGTTTGAGGTAAAAGATACTGTGCTCAAACTTCCAGAGGCTGCCAGAATCTTTGATTCTTATGAATGTGATTGCTGCGGCGAGCGTACAGGGGCTAACTGGATCCGGCTGAGAGGCGGGAAAAAGCTTTGTCTTGACTGTTATCAGGAATATGACCGCTTTCATGTATAAAAGCCTATTCATATACAGCGCGATTTTGCGGAGTATTTTTGTTTTCTGGGAAGATAAGGGCTTTTGCTGCCTTAATCCTATGAAACGAAAAAAGGACTGCTGCCTTTCAGGTGTTTCCCTGATCTTTCAGGGAGACAGCTAAGGCAGCAGTCCTTTTTGGCTTTTGAAAGCTCTTTTAAATATTCAAAATCATATTTTATGCGTATGCGGCATTTCTTCTGTCTGTGGGATCTGTTGGATCTACATACAAAGAAAGCGGAACCTTCCGGTAAGTGGGTTTTGAAATACTGCTTGGGATAATGTAATCTCCCACAGTGACCGGAGTGCCTACCGGGCAGTTCTGGTAGATGTAGTAAGCATCGCCCATGCGAAGCCGGATACATCCTGCAGAAGCCTGCTGTCCGAGAAGGTTATATTTTGCTGCCGGGAAAGCGTAATGGCTGGGCTGAGGAGACGGCAGTGAGTGGAACAGAATATTCCAGGTAATGTGGCTGCAGTAATAGCCCCAGGTAGGCCCATCCAGTTCATGCAGACTCAGTTTATCCAGCAGAGTAAAGTTTCCTTTTGGCGTAGCGTTGTTCAATCCTGTGGAACAGAGGAATACTTTTACAGGGGTATTGCCCCGGTAAACAGCCACCATATTTCTCTGACGGTCCACCTTAATGGACCAGGGACCAGTAGGATTCTGCGGTTCTAGGGAAATATAGCCCTTGCTTCCAAAGTCGTAGGTCTTGCCGCCGATGGTGAGCTTTCCGGTGGCCATCTGGCCGTTGGAGGGCTTCAGGTAATATTTCCGGTTGCCCACGGTGAGCCATCCCTTCTGCATGACACCACTCTTGTCAAAGTAATAGTATTTGCCGTTCTTCTTCATCCAACCGGTTACTGCCTGGCCGTACCGGGAAGAAACAGCGCTGAAATAGTAGCGTTTTCCTTTATAGGTGAGCCAGCCGGTTTTCATAGTGCCATATTTGTTGTTGAAGAAATAGCGTTTGCCGTTGATGGTAAGAAGGCCGGTCTTTCTCTCTCCCGTTTTTGGATCCATATAGTACCGCTTACTTCCTACTTTCAAAAAGCCTTTCACAAGCTGTCCGCCTTGATTGAAATAGTAAGTCTTTTTGTTGAGCGTTTTCCAGCCCACGGCTCTGGCTCCTTTTTTGGCAGGATCCAGATAATAGTTTTTGCCCTTCAGCTTCAGCCAGCCCTGCACCTGCTGTCCTTTGCTGTTAAAGTAATAATAGGACTTGCTCAGCTTCAGCCAGCCCTTTGCCTGGGCTTTGCTTTTGGAATAAAAATAGTACCGTTTGCCTTTGTGGGTATGCCAGCCGGACTTTAGCTTTCCGTTTTTTTCAGCGTAGTAAGTCTTATTGTTTTTGGTGAACATCCCTCCGGCATAAATCCTGCCTTTGTTGTCCTTGAAATAATAGTAATTCTTAGAACCTCTTGGCAGTTCCTGCATTCCGGTGAACCCGGTGCACTTTTTGTTGGTATCTTTGTAGTAAAGATAGTATTTACCGGAAACTCTTTTGGCGATGACCTGTGCATTCTGGTCAGGGCCAGACCCCTCTGGTTCTGTGGCATTTGCAGGAAGTGCAAATACGAATACCATACACAGCAGCAAAAGAATCCGGCGGATCAATCTGCGCGTGTTCATGTACACTCCTCCCTTATTCTATTGATATCCATATTATAGCAGGAGAGGAAAGAAAGAACAACAGACTTAAGATAGATTTAAGAATTGTTTTTCCTGTTCTTTTCAGTTGTGTTTTACAGAGAAGTGTTTTATAATCAGAAACGTGTATGAAAAGGAACTTGAGAAGTAAGAGTTTGGCTATAACGGATCAAAACGGCAGTTTCACAGGCTTTTTCTGTGACTTTGTATATGGCTGAACTGTTACCTTAAGAATAACCATTAAGGGAGAAGGGGTTGATAGTATGGTGAGACGGGAGAGATATAAGAGGCTTATCATGTTTTTGGCTTCTCTGCTGGTGATCGGCCTTCAGACCATGAATTTTGCCTATGTCTGGTTTACAGAATATAACTATAAGGAAATTATGGGATTTCAGTACTGGCGCAGAGGACACTGGGCTTTGATTGTGTTTTATGCGTTTTTGGTATTTGTGATTTCGAAGCTTTTCGGAGCGCTCCGGGTAGGCTACATGCGGGTGCTGGATGTGATTATTTCCCAGATTTTGTCAGTGCTCTGCACCAACGTTGTGGCGTATCTGCAGCTGGCTCTCATCGGACGCTGGAAATTTCTGACTTATATAAAGCCCATGGTGTGGCTGACGGGAGTGAATCTTCTGATTGTGATCTGCTGGGTGGTATTTGTGCGGTGGATTTATGCAAAGATCTATCCGCCCAGACAGATGATCATGGTGTATGACGCACCGTCGGAGAAGCTGCTTCGGGATATCTCCTCCAGGGCAGATAAATACGTGATCAGCGAGGCAGTACACCTTGGCAGGGGGATGGACTATATTAAGGAGCGGATCCCCCACTATCAGGGAGTGCTTATTGGAGATATGCCCTCCCATGAGCGCAATCTTTTGCTGAAATACTGCTTTGAGAAGAATATCCGTTGTTACTGCTCTCCGAAGATTTCAGATATTATGATCATGAGTTCAGAGAAGATCCATCTTTTCGACACACCCCTGCTTCTGTTTCGGAATCGGGGGCTGACAGTGGAGCAGCAGGCCATCAAACGGTTTTTCGACATTGTGTGTTCGCTGGCCGGATTGATTCTGCTGTCACCGCTGCTGCTGCTGATTGCCCTTCTGGTAAAGGTCTATGATGGAGGCCCGGTATTTTATAAGCAGGAGCGTCTGACTCAGGATGGGAAGGTGTTTATGGTATACAAATTCCGGAGCATGAGGGTGGATTCTGAGAAGAACGGGGCCAGACTGGCCATGAAGAACGACAGCAGAGTGACGCCAGTGGGCCGGGTGCTGCGCAACATTCATTTTGACGAACTTCCCCAGCTTCTGAATATTCTGAAGGGAGAGATGTCTGTGGTGGGGCCCAGGCCGGAGCGGCCGGAGATCGCGGCCCAGTATGCCAAAGAGATACCGGAATTTCCTTACCGCCTGAAGGTGAAAGCCGGGCTTACCGGATACGCTCAGGTGTACGGAAAATATAATACCACCCCTTATGATAAATTGAAGCTGGATTTGACCTATATTCAGAATTATTCCTTCTATCTGGATCTGCAGCTTATCGCTACTACGGCGAAGATCCTGTTTCAGAAGGAAAATACGGAGGGGGTGGAACAGTGGCAGGTAACGGCAGCTACCAGGGAACAGCACAAGGAGCAGGAGGGCAGCAAAAAATAAAGGAAGGCCGTCCGGACGTTTCAGTGGTGATCCCGGTACACAATGGAGCAGGGACGCTTTCTGCAGCACTGGATTCGGCGCTGGGACAGGAGGTGTCCCTGGAGATCCTGGTGGTGGACGATGCGTCCAGCGATAACCTGGAACAGGTGATGAAGCGGTATCAGGGGCTTCCCCAGGTACGGCTTTTGCGGAATGAAAAAAATCTGGGGGCTGCTTCCAGCAGAAATAAGGCAGTGAAAGAGGCCAGGGGAGACTACGTGGCCTTTTTGGATTCTGATGATTTCTGGGCGGAGGGAAAGCTGAAAAAGCAGCTGAAGCTTTTAGAACAAGGGGACTTTTCCTTGTGCTGTACTGCAAGGGAACTGATGAGCAGCAAAGGAGAGCTGACCGGGAAGGTGATTCCCGTGAAGAAGGTGATTTCCTATAGGGATTTGCTGCATCACAACAGCATCAACTGTTCCTCCGTACTGCTTCCCAGAGAGACAGCCCTGGAATTTCCTATGGAGCATGAAGACAGCCATGAGGATTACATTACCTGGCTGAAGATACTGAAAAAATATGGGCCAGGGGCGGGCATTAATGAGCCGCTGCTGAAATACCGGCTTTCCGCCAAGGGAAAATCAGGCAGCAAGTTAAAGTCTGCCCGCATGACCTTTCGGGTGTACCGGTATATGGGATTTGGCTGGGTTCAGTCCCTGGCCTGTTTCGTCAGCTACGCGTTCTGTGGAGTGACTAAGTATCTGAGAGCAGCCCTGGGAAGAAAAAGAACCGGAGAGACAGAGCTGGTTTTTCAGAGAGAGGGGCCGGAGGCAACGCCGGGGAAAGAGGTGGAAACTGGGGAAGAATAGGGAAGGGTTTCTGACAGAGGAGCTTCCCGGAGAAAAGGCTCTGGTTTCAGGATTGAAACACCGGCAGATTCATGGTATGATAATATGATGACATCTGTGTCCACAGAGAACACGCCTCAATCCATGAGGTTTACTGGGGGTTCGGTGCTGTCCTCAATCAGCGTACACCCAATACGCTTCTGTCATCTGCCTTGAAAATCCGGCAGATCTCTTAAATATAAAAACAAGGCTACCAGAGTAGAAGATGCTGCTGCAGGGGCGGCGGAAGATACAGCGTTTTGAAGGAGTAAACATTTATGAATACAGCAAAGGAGCTGTTGGACAACCGGAAGATGATCTGGAAACTGTCCAAAAATGATTTTAAAACCAAATATGCGGGTTCCTATTTTGGAATTATATGGGCATTTATTCAGCCATTGGTAACAGTGATGATTTACATTGTGATCTTTCAGTTTGGATTTAAGGCGTCGCCCAGCGTGCCGGGCTATCCCTATGCCCTGACCCTCACATCAGGGATCATTCCCTGGTTTTTCTTTTCAGAGGCGCTGTTAAACGGCACCAATTGTTTCCTGGAGTATTCCTATTTAGTGAAGAAGGTTGTGTTTAAGATCAGCATCCTGCCTATGGTGAAAGTGATCTCTTCTCTGTTTGTGCATCTGTTCTTTATGGGGCTGGTGTTTGTGGTGTTCGTGGCCTTTGGGAAGATGCCGCCTGTGCAGTTTGTTCAGGTCATATACTATGCCCTGTGTACGTTCTGTCTCACCCTGGGCCTGGTATTTTTCACCTCCTCCATTGTACCCTTTTTCCGGGACTTTGGGCAGATTATCAATATCTGTCTTCAGGTGGGGATGTGGGCCTGCCCTATTATGTGGGACATGCAGCAGATGCTGGGGGATCATCCCCTGCTGATGAAGCTGGTGCGTCTAAATCCCATGGTGTATATTGTGGAGGGATACCGGGACTGCTACATCAATGGCGTCTGGTTCTGGGAAAAATGGCAGTACGGCCTGTATTTCTGGGCAGTGACCATTGTGTTGGGCTTGTTTGGCTTTAAGATCTTTAAAAAGCTGCGCATCCATTTTTCTGATGTGCTGTAGAGGAACCGGGAGGTAAGATGAAAAGTCAGAATGCAGTAGAGATTAAGAATGTAAGTAAAGTATATAAATTGTTTGAGCGTCCTAAGGACCGGCTGAAAGAATCCCTGTCTTTTATCCACAAAAGCTATCATACCGACCACTTTGCTCTGGAGGGAGTGGATCTGGAGGTAAAGAAAGGGGAGGCGGTGGGCATCATCGGAACCAACGGTTCCGGGAAATCCACACTGTTAAAGATCATTACCGGGGTACTTCATCCTTCCGGCGGAAGTGTGGAGATCAATGGAAAGATCAGCGCTCTTCTGGAGCTGGGTGCTGGCTTTAACATGGAATATACGGGAATTGAAAATGTGTTTTTAAACGGTACCATGATGGGGTTTTCTGATGAGGAAATGGAGCAGAAACTGCCGGCCATCCTGGAATTTGCGGAGATTGGAGATTTTGTCCACCAGCCGGTGAAAACCTATTCCAGCGGCATGTTTGCCAGACTGGCCTTCGCGGTGGCTATCAATGTGGAGCCGGATATCCTGATTGTGGATGAGGCTCTGAGCGTGGGGGATATTTTTTTCCAGGCCAAGTGTTATCGAAAATTTGATGAATTTAAAGAAGCCGGAAAGACGATTATCTTTGTGTCCCACGATATGGGGAGTGTGATCAAGTACTGTGACCGCGCGCTGCTTTTAAATAAGGGCAAGCCGGTGTTTGTGGGAAAGTGTTCCCAGGCAGTGGATATTTATAAGAAGATTCTGGCGAATCAGTATCATGAGGGGGATGAACCCGGAGGAGAAGAGCTGGCAGGGGCAGCAGGAGAAACGGCGCTGGAGGAAGGAAAACCCTGGAAGGAGCAGCTGATCGTCAATGCTCATTTGGTAGATTACGGTCAGAAGGAAGCAGAGATTGTGGATTTTGCGGTGATGGATCACAAAGGTATGGTAACCTCCTCTGTGGATAAGGGAAAGAGCTTTAAGATCAAGATGAAGGTGCAGTTCCACCAGGACATTGACCATCCTATTTTTGCCTACACGATCAAGGACCGGAAGGGAACGGAGATCACGGGAACCAATACGGTGCTGGAGAACTGCAACCTGGAACGGGGGCAGAAAGGACAGGAGGTAGTAGTGTGCTTTGAACAGGAGATGCATCTTCAGAGCGGCCAGTATCTGCTGTCTTTGGGATGCACAGGTTATCAGCTGGATCAGCTGGTGATTTACCACAGGATTTATGATGCCTGCTTCCTGGAAGTATTTTCCAACAAGGATACAGTGGGCTACTTTGATATGGATGCAGCGGTAAGTTATGAGAAGCTTTGAAATAAAGGAGCGGCAAATGACAGAGAAAATCGGCAATGTTTCCCTGAAACTGGATTATTATGAGGGACAGGATCTTTACAGTGACGGAGCAGTGGAGGAGGAGCTTTTAGAGGCGGTGAAAACCCATAGTCCGGAGGAGTTTCCGGAGCTGATCCGCAAAAAGGGAAGCTGGCCCTTTTTATACCATCTTTCAGAGCAGAGAGCCAATATCATTGACTGGTATCCCATGAAAGAAGGCGCTTCCGTGCTGGAGGTGGGAGCCGGATGCGGCGCTATTACCGGAGCTTTGACCCGCCGGGGAGGCCGGGTGGTGGCCAATGATCTTTCCAAGCGCCGCAGCCTGATCAATGCCTGGAGAAACCGGGAGGCTCAGAATTTGGAGATTATGGTGGGCAATTTTAACACGGTGGCAGATTCTCTGGAGGAAAAGTTTGACTATATTACTCTGATCGGAGTGTTTGAATATGCGGAGAGCTACATTCAGGAGCCGAATCCGGGGCGGGCGTTTCTGGAGAAGATTAATCGCCTGCTTAAGGAGGATGGAGAGATTCTCATTGCCATTGAGAATCGGCTGGGCCTGAAGTATTTTGCAGGCTGCATGGAGGATCATAGAGGGCGGGCCTTTGAGGGAATCGAAGGGTACCCGAATACTGCAGGCGTCCGCACTTACAGCAAAGGGGAGCTGGAACAGCTTCTGAAGAGCAGCGGATTTACAGACTATGAATTTTATTATCCCTACCCGGACTATAAGCTTCCAGTGTCCGTTTATTCGGATGAGCGTCAGCCGGGAAAAGGGGAATTATTAAATAATATAAGGAATTTTGACGGAGACCGCTATGTGCTCTTTGACGAGGGAAAGGCCTTTGACAGCATGGTGGGAACCGGGGATTTCCCCACGTTTTCCAATTCTTTTTTTGTGAGCGTAAAGAAAAAGAAGGATGGGGGAGGGGGATGTTCCGGAGAACGGGAAAGGGCCGGTGTCTTGGAAACGGATCAGATTTCCTACGTTAAATTTTCCCGGGAAAGGAGTCTGGCTTTCCAGATCGCTACCCTGATGGCAAAGCGGCAGGGAAAATACATGGTGGTAAAGCGGGCGCTGCATCCGTCCGGAAAGAGACATATTGCCAGACTGGAGGAAAATCAGAGGATTCTTGCCGGGCTGTATTCAAAAGAGCAGCTTGCGGTGTGTCCCTGCCGGATCAATGAAGCCGGGGAGGCAGAGTTTGTTTTCTGCCAGGGGAAAAATCTGGAGCAGGTGCTGGATGGACTGGTGAGAAAGAAGGATTTTGGAAACATCCGGAGGCTGGCAGAGTATCTCTATGAGATTTTGAAAACGGCCAAAGGTGTGGCCCCCTTTGCTTCCACAGCAGAGTTTGAACAGATGTTTGGGAAAGTGGAGCTTCCGGGAGAGCAGTTTGCGGCTCCCGTATCCAATCTGGATATGCTGTTTGCCAACCTGATTTGGTCCGGAGGGACAAAGAACGGCGAAAACGGGGGAGAGGGTGCAGAGCCTAAGCCAGGCTCCTCTTATGGGCAGCAGAAGGCAGAACTGACTCTGGTGGACTATGAGTGGGTATTTGATTTTATGATTCCCATTTCTTATATTTATGCCAGAAGCATTCTCCTTCATGGAACTTTGCAGACGTTACCGAAAGAGCAGTTGGAGGAATTATACGGTATTGCAGGCATAAAGCCCAAGGAGGTGGCCCTCTATTATCAGATGGAGGTGCGCTTCCAGCAGTACGTTTCCGGGAAGGATGAGATTCATGTGCTGTCTAAGGTCTACCCCCTAATGCGTACCAGAAATTTTCTGCTGGAATACTGGAATACGGATCAGGTATATTTTCCGGTCCGGGTGCTGGGTATTTTAAAAGAGAATCCGGAAAAAGAAGAAGAATTGTATTTTGGCCTGAATTATCTCCAGGAGGTTTGGGGGACGCTGAAGATTCGGGACACAGAGCGCTATCAGGCATTTGTGCTGTGCCCCGGGGATGCAGACTGTATTGTGCAGCTTCGGCAGCTTAGAGGAGACGGAGAGGACATTTCACTCTCCTCCCATAACGGGGAGCTGCAGCTGGGAGAGGATTATTATTTTCGGAAGGATCCCAGGATGATTGTGGAAAATAGGGACTATGAGACGCTGGAGTTTTCCTATTTCATGTATCACAGAAATGACGGGCTGATCTCTCAGGTGATGGATTTAAGAATCCTGGAGAAGGAACTGCGCAGACAGCTGGCTTTCAGCAGACAGAAGCCTCACCAGAAGGTGATTCGAAAGACCAGAGAACTGCTGAATAAGAAGAGGAATGAAGGACAATGATGGATGTATCAATCGTGATACCTACAAAAAATGCGGGAAAACAGTTTGAGCAGGTGCTTCAGGCAGTATTTAACCAGAAAACTTCCTATACCTATGAGGTGATCTGCGTGGATTCCGGTTCCAAGGACCAAACTGTGGAGCTAATCAGGAAATATCCCTGCCGCCTGTTCCAGATACCGGCCTCAGAATTTGGCCATGGAAAGACCAGAAATTACGGGGCCTCCAAGGGGACAGGCACCTATATTGTGTTTATCACCCAGGATGCCATGCCGGCTTCCGATACCTGGCTTCAGAATTTTATTGATGCCATGGAGATGGATCGGGATATTGCGGGAGGTTTTGGCATTCATTATCCATATCCTGGGTGCAATCTTCTGGATGTCCGGGATTTGGCCAGTCATTTTAAAGGCTTTGGAGAGGACAATACCATTTACTGGCTGGAGGATAAGGAGCGCTATGAGAGAGAGGAAGGATACCGCCATTTTCTGGCTTTTTTCTCTGACAACAATTCCTGTCTCCGCAGATCCGTGTGGGAAAAATATCCTTATGAAAATGTGAATTTTGCGGAGGATCAGCTGTGGGCCAAGAAAATGATCGAGCTGGGGTATAAAAAGGTGTACTGTCCTTTTGCTCCGGTGTATCATTCCCACAATTACAAGGCGGCCACTTATTTTGCCAGGTATTATGATGAGTACAAGGCGCTCTATGAGCTGCATCACTTTGAGATCGCAGACCACTGGAAGCGCCTGCCGGGGATGCTTTACCGGCAGGTGCGGGGAGACTGCGCATATATTAAGCATCTGGATATGAAATTAAGCAAAAAAGTGTATTGGGCATTCTATTCCCTGTTCCGGAATTTCGGACGTTTTTACGGCGGATATCTGGGGGGGAAGTACCATGGATACAGCGGGAAAAAGCAGCAGTTTTTGGATCGCCATATTTCCCAGCAGTACCGCCAGAAGAAAGGTTGAACTATGGATAACAGAGATTTAGTGGGAAGAATGAAACGGTATTACAAAAAAAATGGTTTAAAAAAAACGCTGAAGCGCTGCGTCACCAAGCCGGAGCCGCCCAAACAGCAGATCTTGGATTTCTGGAATTTTATCGTGGATACAAAGGAGATTCCTTTTTCCGCGGAGGAGGCAGAAGGATGCAGAGGCGGACAAAAGATCGTCAACTGGATTGTGCCGGAGTTCGGTAAGGGTTCCGGAGGCCATATTAATATCTTCCGTTTTATTTCCGCGCTGGAGCGCAGAGGTATTCACAACCGGGTCTATGTGTACCGGGCGGTGGAGTTGACGGATGACGAAAAGCTCCATACTCTGCTGCGGGAACATTTTTCTATTTTAGATCCCCGGGTGGAGAGCTGCTGTGATGCAGGAAAGGCAAAATTTGCTCACGCTACGGTGGCCACCTCCTGGATTACTGCCTATTTTGTGAAGAATTTTAACAATACCATCTCAAAGTTTTACTTTATTCAGGATTTTGAACCCTATTTTTATGCCAGAGGATCTGAGTACTCCTTTGCGGAAAATACTTACACCTTCGGATTTCGGGGCATTACTGCAGGAGACTGGCTGAAAAATCTGGTGGAGCGAGAGTATGGGATGAAGGCGGACAGCTTTGGATTTTCCTATGACCGGGATCTTTATCAGCCAAAGAAAAAGACGGAAGGCGGACAGAGGGTGTTTTTTTACGCACGGCCGGTAACACCAAGGCGGGACTGGGAGCTGGGACTTTTGGCGCTTAATGAGCTTTGCCGCAGGATGCCTCAGGTGGAGGTGGTGTTCGCAGGCTGGGATGTGAGCAGCTACGAGATTCCCTTTGCTCATAAAAATCTGGGAATCGTATCTTTGGAGAATCTTTCTGACCTGTATGCTCAGTGCGATCTGTGCCTGATCATCTCCAGCACCAATCTGTCTTTGCTTCCTCTGGAAGTGATGGGATCCGGCAGCGTGGCAGTATGCTCCAAGGGAGAGAACAGCTCCTGGCTGGTAGATGAGGAAAATGCAGTGATGGTGGATTTTGAACCCAATCAGATTGCAGATACCATGGAATTTTATCTGACCCATCCAGAGGAGCTGGAGCGGATCCGTCAGAAGGGCATCGCTTTTGCAGAAGGGACTTCCTGGGAGCGGGAGGCAGATAAGGTTTATGAAGCTATATTGAAAGGAATCAGGGAAGATGAAGGCTAAGAAGGTTCTGATTATCGGCGGAAACGGTTTTATCGGCATGAATTTGGCCAAAACTCTTGCAGAGAGGGGATGCCTTGTAACCAGTTTTGATCTGGCAAAGCCATCCTGGGAGCTGCCGGGTGTGGATTATATTGCCGGGGATTTCTTCGACACCCAGACGCTGGAGGGGATTCTAAAGGGCATGGACGCGGTGGTTCACGCCATCAGCACCATCAATCCCAGCAATTCCAATGAGAAATACATGAGAGGTTATGAGGGGGATTTTCTCCAGTCTGTGCGTCTCTGTGAAATGGCAGTGCGTCATGGTGTGAAGCTGTTGTTTCTCTCCTCTGGGGGTACGGTGTACGGCAATCAGGAGCATCAGCCTATTACAGAGGCAGCCCCCACCCATCCCATCAATCACTATGCGGCCTTGAAACTGTGCATTGAGAATGTGATTCGCACGTTTCATGCCCAGCAAAGCGGGGATATGGTGATTGCCCGGATTTCCAATCCCTATGGTCCCGGTCAGGATTACCACAGAGGGGTCGGGTTTATTGATGCCGCCCTGAAAAAATCACTTACCGGGGAGGTTATGGAGATCTGGGGAGATGGAGAGACGATCCGGGATTACGTGGCCATTGAGGATGTGTGTCAGATGCTCTGTGCTCTTCTGGAGTATGAGGGACCGGAAGATGTGTTTAATATCAGCTCCGGCCAGGGGGAGAGCCAGAATGATATTCTCCGATATTTGGAAGAGCTGGGAATTGATTTGAAGGTGGTATTTAAGCCCAGCCGGAATGTGGATCTGAAAAAGACGGTGCTGGATAATTCCAGGATCCGCCAGATCTATACGAAGCCTCTGAAGCCTTTCAAGGAAGGAATTTTGGAGTATTATACCTGGCTGAGGGAACAGAAAAGGCAGAACGAAAAATAGAGGAAAGACAGAGGGGGGCAGGCAGTCTGTCTCTGGGGAGAAGTAATGAAAAAAATACGGGAATTAAAACAAGAAACCAAATTTGAACTGATCTTTTTGACGCTGGTGGGGATTTTTCTGTTTTCCTGGGCTCTGCTGCAGCCCAAGAATTTTTCGCCGGATGAAGCCATGCGGTTCCAGGTAGTGGACTACATTTTTAAATACAACCGGCTGCCTCACGGGGGAGATCCGGAGGTGATGAATTATTCTTATGGCTTATCCTACGCCTTTTATCCGATGCTTACCTATATGGTATCCTATGTGTTTATGAAGATCGTCAGTATTTTTACCATGGATGCCCACGCATTGGTGGTGGCTGCCCGGATGGCGGAGGTGCTTTACGGTGTGGCAACGGCCTGGTTTACGTTAAAGATTGGCAGACGCTTTTTCAAGGGAGCCATGGAGAAAATGTTTCTCTGCCTGGTGGTGTTTCTTCCGGGGGCCTTTATCTTATTTACCTATGTAAACTGCGACAGTTTGGCTCTTTTGGCTACTGCCATGCTGATTTATTCCTGGATTCGGGGGCTGGAAGATCAGTGGAGTTTCAAATCCTGCGCCCTGGTGGGGGTGGGGGTGTCCGTCTGCGCCTTGTCTTACTATAATGCCTACGGCGTGATTCTGGCCACGGTGGTGGTCTTTACGTTGTCCATTCTTTTCTGTGAGGAAAAACGGTGGAATTTTAAAAAACTGATTACCAGAGGGCTGTTTATCACTGCCATTTTCCTGGCTCTGGCCGGCTGGTGGTATGTGAGAAACTATATGCTTTACGATGGGGACATTCTGGGTCTGAACATTACCACCGTCTATGCAGAGCAGTATGCGGCAGAGGGGATGAAGCCCTCTCAGCGCATGACCCTTCAGGAGACCCCGGGCTTTGGCGTGCTGGATATGCTGTTTTTGCAGCCCCATAACCACCAGCATAACTGGATGCTTATGGTGTATTACAGCTTTCTGGGCGTTTTTGGCTATATGACTGTGTGGCCGCCGGAGTGGATTGGCAAAGCCTTTATGGTATTTTTCCTGGTGGGGCTGCTGGGGGTTCTGATGCAGGCACGCAAGCTGTTTGCAGTGCGGGAACAGCGTTTTACTCAGATAAAGATGATTGGTAATTCCAAACTGAAGGTGACCTGTACCTATAAGCGGGATCGGTGGAGCAAAAGGGCAGTATTTCATGCAGGTATGCTGATTACCCTGATTCTTCCCAATCTTTTGAATATCTATAATTCTTATGCTCAGGACTATCAGCCTCAGGGGCGCTACAGCATGCCCATGCTGATTCCGCTGATGTACTTTATGACCCTTGGGATTCAGAAGATTACTGCCAGATTTGACAGAAACGGGAAAGCGGTGAAGCTTGTAGGATATGGGATGTGTGCAGCCATGATTGCCTTCTGGCTGTACTGCTATCTGGTTTTGCTGCTGCCCAGATTTCTGAAGCTGGTGGGATAGAAAGGCAGCTGACCGCCTTGATTTTGTATTCCAGGGATTTGTAAGAGGGAATTTTATGGCAAAGCTTAGAGAATTGACCCAGAAAACAGTCCGCACTCTTCGGGAGGACGGATTTCAGAAAGTGGGAGAAAAGGCAAAAATATATTTAAAGCGGATCCGTGAGGAGAAAGTGGGGCAGGAGTACACAGACCGGTGTTTCAGGGAGGTGCTGTTTATTAACGGATGCGATGAGCATCTGCCTCATCCGGGGAGATACCGGGTGACCCATCAGAGAGAACAGCTGGAGTCTCTGGGCATCACCACGGGTGAAGTGTATTACCGGTATCTGAAGTTGGATACGGTGAGATGCTATCGCACCTTTGTATTTTTCCGCTGTCCCTACACTCCGGTAATCGGAGAATTTGTGGAGCAGGCCCATAAGCTGAACAAGAAAGTGTTCTATGATGTGGATGATCTGGTGATTGACACTGCGTACACGGATATGATTGCCTATCTGGACACCTTAAGTCACCAGGAGCGTCAGGAGTATGACCAGGGAGTTCGGGATATGGGGCGTCTGCTGCGTCTCTGCGACGGAGCAGTCACCACCACCGGCTGTCTGGCCCATGAGCTGGAACAGTATGTACCGAAGGTGCTGGTGAACCGGAATGTGGCTTCAGAGGAAATGGTAAAGCTGTCCCTGGAGGCAGAAGGAAAGGCATTCAAAGGGGAAGAAGAGAAGGCTGTGGTGAGTCTTGGGTATTTCAGCGGCAGCATTACTCATGACGAGGATTTTCAGATGATTCTTCCAGTGCTGCTTAAGCTTATGGAAGAATATCCCAATCTTCGCCTTCATCTGGCTGGGGAACTTCATCTGCCTCCGGAGCTGGAAGAGAGGAAGGAGCAGGTTCAGATGCAGCCTTTTGCCAGCTGGAGGGAGCTTCCTGCCATGATTGCAGGGGTGGATATTAATCTGGCTCCTCTGACTACCACCACCTTTAACCGGGCAAAATCGGAGAATAAGTGGGTGGAGGCTGCCTTGGTGAAGGTGCCCACGGTAGCCAGCGATATTGGAGCTTTCCATGAAATGGTGGAAAATGGAAAAACCGGGATCCTTTGCCAAAACCTGGAGCAGTGGGAGGCGGCTTTGCGTGCTTTGATCGAACAGCCGGATTATCGGACTCTTATCGGAGAAGCGGCCTGGGAATACTGTCTGGATCACTGTGTCACTGCCAATACGGGGCAGGAGCTGGGCAGATTTTTAAAAGGGCAGGAGTCCAAAAGCGCAGTTTTTCTGCTCCCTGCTTTTCAGGTCAGCGGCGGCGTTATGGTGGCGCTGCAGCATTGCCGCATTCTGCAGGAAGCAGGCTGGGATGTGCTTCTTTATTCTATAGAGGAGCGGGGCAGGGAGCGGTGGTATGAATTCGAAGGCTGCCGTTTTCCGGTGCTGAATGGAAATGATGCGGCGATTTACGGGGATTTTGACTGGGCTGTGGCCACTATGTGGTCCACTGTGGACTGGCTGGAGGCGTTTCCCAGGGTGAAGCACAGGGGCTATCTGGTACAGAATTATGAGCCGGGCTTTTACGCCTCCGGAGATCCTCTGCGGATGCGGGCCAGAAAGACGTATGGATACCGGGAGGATCTTCAATATCTGACCATTTCCAGATGGTGTCAGGAATGGCTGATGGAGCAGTATGGCCATGAGGCCAGGTATGCGCCCAACGGGATTGCACCGGAGAAATTTTTTCCTGCGCCCAGAAATCTGGAAGAAACATCCGGAGAGAAGATTCGTATATTGATAGAGGGGGATTCCACTGCCCCCCATAAAAATGTGGATGAGAGCTTTCGAATTGTGGAAAAACTGGATCCGGAACGGTTTGAGGTGTGGTATATGGCCTACAGTGGAGAGCCAAAAGACTGGTACCGGGTGGATCGTTTTTTGCCCAAGGTTCCCTATGACCAGATTCAGGAAGTGTACCAGGACTGTGATATTTTGTTAAAATCCAGCCTGATGGAGAGCTTTTCTTATCCGCCCTTGGAGATGATGGCAGCAGGAGGCTTTGTCGTTGCTGTGTTAAACGGAGGAAACCGGGAATATCTGGAAGACAAAGAGAACTGCCTGTGCTACCGGCCCGGGGATCTGGATCAGGCAGTGCAGGCTATTTTGCGTATCTGCGGGGATCGGGAGCTGCAGGATAAGTTTTATCAAAACGGACACAAGACGGTTATGGAACGGGATTGGAAGCAGATTAAAGAAAGCATCTTGAATTTGTATCAGTAGAGGTTCTGTATGAAAAAGATTGTGATTATCGGGGCCAATGATTTTCAGAGACCCTTAATTCAAAAAGCAGGAGAGCGGGGCTATGAAACCCATGTGTTTGCCTGGCGGGAAGGAGCTACGGGAGCGGAGGATGCAGATTATTTTTATGAGATCAGCATTACGCAGAAACAGGAGATTCTAAAGATCTGCCGGGAGATCCAACCGGACGCAGTGTGTACCATTGGTTCCGGCCTGGCCAATGTGACTGTTCAGTATCTGGCAGAGCAGCTTGGCCTTCCGGGAAACAGCAGAAGCTGTATCATAAGCTCCACAAATAAATTTGAAATGCGGAAGGCCTTTGAAGCAGCGGGAATTCCGGTACCCTATTTTCAGGTGGCAGAGGAAGGGGAGGCCATAGAACCTCCCGCTTACCCGGTGATCGTAAAGCCTACAGACCGCTCCGGCAGCAGGGCCATCACCAGGGTGGAGAAAAGAGAAGAGCTGAAGGCGGCTATCCAGGCAGCGGTGGATCAGTCCTTTGAACGGCGGGCCATTGTGGAGGAGTATATTCCTGGTGGGGAATACAGTGTGGAGACCATCAGCTTCGGCGGACAGCATCTCTGCCTGGCCATCACCAAAAAATTTACCACCGGAGAGCCTCATTACATCGAGGTAGGGCATCTGCAGCCGGCGCCTCTTTCAGGAAAGGTGCAAAAGCGGGTGCAGGAGCTGATTTTTGCAGCCCTGGATGCTTTGCAGGTGCGTTTTGGGGCAGCCCACAGCGAGGTGCGCATTGACGAAACGGGGACGGTGCGAATCATTGAGATCGGATCCCGTATGGGAGGAGATTGCATCGGCTCTGATCTGGTGCCTCTCTCCACCGGCCAGGATTTTGTGGGCATGGTGCTGGATACTGCTCTTGGGCAGCCGCCCCGGATGAGTGAACCGAAGGAGCAGGTATCTGCCATCCGTTTTCTTATGGATAAGAGAGACCTGGAGCATTTAAGATGGCTGCAGAGGTGCCATCCGGATGCCATCCGGAAGGTAGTAATAGAGGGGGATGTGGAGACCGCTCGCATTGTGGACAGCGGCAGCCGCCCCGGATTTTATATCCTGCAGACAGAGACACTGCAGGACATGGAGTATCTGCTTCATGAGGGCCCAAAGGAGAATCCTATTGAGACCCCGGGGCTGGCCAGAGACTGCATCAGCAGGATGATGGAGGAACACTATGACAGTCTGGTGATCAATGCAGGACTTCACTCGGATCTGAGCTGCATTCTGGCAAAGACCTGTGTGGAACTGGGGCTTCCCTGCCGGGTGGTAGGCACTCTGGAGGAAGAGCAGCGGACCAGCGAAAACAGGGAAACTTTAAAGAGACTGAAGGTGCGGGAGCTGCTTGGCCCCTGGCAGGAGCTGGAGCAGACGGCTGATCGGGCAGCAAGGGAATTGCAGGAACTGGGACTTCGTCCCTACTGCCTTGGCAAAATTTCGTAACGGTTCATCCGTATACAAAGTTACAAAATTCCAGAAACAGACAGAAATACCTGAAAGAGGCGCAGTAAATGCTATTGCGCCCCTTTCTATAAGATGCTATAATAAAAAATAGACTTAATCTGCAAGGATGTCCGTTTCCGGCAGATTGATGTGATCCTATGGCGTAGAGCGGGTTCGCCATCCGCAGGAGAATGGAAGGATGCGGAAGAAAAAAACAGAAGGATCTGGGGCAGTGCCTCAGGAACAGAGTCTTAAGACACCAAAGAAACGGGGAAAGCTGGAAGTATCTCTTGGATGGTTTCTCATCCTGCATCTGAGTTTGATCGTAAACTCTATGGCAGGCGCGGCCTCCAAGATGGCAGGACGACAAAAGTTCCTGTCACTGAAGTTTTTCTTTTTTTATGGTCTGGTGTTGGCCATTACCTTTGCTTTTGCGCTGGTGTGGCAGCAGGTGTTAAAGCACATGTCACTGACCTTTGCTTTTACGAACAAGCCGATCACTATGATCTGGGGAATCATCTGGGGGGTACTGATTTTTCAGGAGAAGGTTACCTGGAATATGCTTTTGGGTTCCGGAATTATACTGGCAGGGATCATTATAGGAGTCAGCGGAAATGAGTAATTTGGGAAAATACATAGCAATCTGGATGCTTTCAGTGTTCATCTCCTCAGTGGCTCAGGTGATGCTGAAGGTGGCAGCCAATAAAACCTATGACAAAAAAATAAAAGAATATGTAAACCCCCTGGTGATCACGGCCTATGGCATTTTCTTTTTATCTACCATACTTACCATGTATGCGCTGAAGTTTGTGCCTCTGACCATGTCACCGATTATTGAATCCACCAGTTACATTTTTGTGCCCGTGCTGGGTGTCTTTATGCTGCGGGAGCGCATCAGTAAACGCCGGCTTTTGGGTATGGGCATCATGGTGATTGGAATATTCGTGTTTACCCTGTAGGAGCCGGAAGAGGCGGGAATAAGGAGGCAGGGCAGATGCGGCAGGACAATGGGACGGGAAAAGAATACGTACAGGAAAAGAATACAGAAACAGCCATACAGATCAAAATAAACGCTGTATGCAGCATGCGGTAGGAACGAAATCATACAAGAGAAACGAGAAAAGATACAAAATGCGCCAAGGTTTTAGCCTGCGCATAAGGAGGAAGCCCTATGATTGATTTTAACAGACCCCCCTATGTGGGAAAAGAGCTGGATTATATTAAGCAGGCCATTGAGATGGGCAAGCTGTGCGGAGACGGTGAATTTACAAAGCGATGTTCTGCCTGGATGCGGGAAAAGTATCAGGCAAACCATGTGCTGATGACCACCTCCTGCACCCACGCTTTGGAGATGGCAGCTTATCTGTGCGACCTGAAGGAGGGGGATGAGGTGATCATGCCCTCCTATACCTTTGTGTCCACGGCAGATGCCTTTGTGCTTCGGGGAGCAAAGATTGTGTTTGTAGATATCCATCCGGAGACCATGAATATAGATGAGACTAAGATCGAGGCAGCCATCACAGAAAAGACAAAGGTGATCTGCCCGGTGCATTATGCCGGTGTGTCCTGCGCTATGAATGAAATCATGGCCATTGCGAAAAAATATAATTTGAAGGTAGTGGAGGATGCCGCCCAGGGCGTCAGCGCTTACTACAACGGCAAGGCCCTTGGCACCATCGGAGACTTCGGCTGCTACAGCTTTCATGAGACCAAGAATTATACGATGGGAGAGGGCGGGGCTCTCGTATTTCAGAATGACCAGTACCAGGAGGCAGCAGAGATCTTAAGGGAAAAAGGGACAGACCGGAGCAAGTTTTTCCGGGGACAGGTGGATAAGTATACCTGGGTAAATTATGGTTCCTCCTATCTGCCCAGTGACATGAATGCCGCTTATCTTTATGCCCAGTTGGAAGAAGCAGAAAAGATCGACGCTAAGCGCCATGCAATCTATGATTATTACCATGAGCATCTTGCACCCCTGGCAAAGGCCGGCTATATCGAGCAGCCGGTTGTGCCGGAGTATGCAAAACACAATGCTCACATGTATTTTATAAAAGCAAAAGACCTGGAAGCAAGAACACGGCTGATGAAGTATCTTCGGGAGAAGGGGGTCTGGACGGTGTTCCACTACATCCCGCTCCACACTGCCAAGGCGGGTCAGATGTTCGGCCGTTTCCATGGGGAGGATGTGTACACCACCAGGGAGAGCGAGCGGCTGATGCGTCTGCCCATGTTCTACAATCTGAGCATGGAGGATGTGGCCTATGTGACCCAGTGCATTCTGGATTATCCGGAGTTCAACCGCTAAAGAGAAGAAATTCGAGGACAGTTTGGGAGGATTCATGGCAGAAAGTAAATGGATCTCTTATGTAAAGAAAATCAGACCCTACAATATTGTAAAGGGCGTTCGCTATCTGAAGCATTTTGGTTTTAAGGAATTTATGATCCGTCTCTCTGAGCGGATGGAGCCGGAGGAGGTGCCTTACGGCCCCTGGTATGAAAATTACCGGGCCAAGGAGCCAAAGCTGGAACAGCAGCGCAAATACCGTTTCAAAGAACCGGCGGTATTCAGCATTGTGGTGCCGGTGTATAAAACGCCGGAGCTTTTCCTGCGGCAGATGATACAGTCAGTGCTGGATCAGACCTATCCCCACTGGGAGCTGTGTATTGCCAATGGAAGCCCGGAGGATGAGACGGTGTCCGGGGTACTTTTGGAGTATCAGGAGAAGGATGCCAGGATACGGATTCAAAATCTCGAAAACCAGGGGATCGCAGGCAACAGCAATGCAGCTCTGGCCATGGCAGAAGGAGATTTTATCGGCCTGCTGGATCATGATGATCTGCTGGCTCCGGACGCCCTGTTCCAGGTGGCTAAGGCTTTGGAGCAGAGGGCTGGGAGAAGACCCATGAGGGAGGCAGAAGCCGATGTGATCTACACGGATGAGGATAAGGTGACCGGGGATCTGACAGAGCATTTTCAGCCCCATCTGAAACCGGATTTTAATCTGGATCTCTTGCGCTCCAATAACTATATCTGTCATTTTCTGGTGGTGAGAAAAAGCCTGGTGGAAAAAACAGGAGGCTTTCGGAAAGAATTTGACGGGGCTCAGGATTACGATTTTATTTTCCGGTGCGTGGAGCTGGCAAGGGAAGTGGTGCATGTGCCGGAGATTTTGTATCACTGGAGAGTGCATCAGTCCTCCACCGCAGATAATCCCGCCAGCAAGCTTTACGCCTATGAAGCTGGGCAGCGGGCCATACAGGAGCACTTAAGGAGGCAGAATACGCCGGGAGCAGTGGAAAAGAAAAAGGATCTGGGATTTTACCGGGTCGTCTATCCGGTGAGGCAGGAGGCGCTGATCTCCATTGTGATTCCCAACAAGGATCACAGGGAATTGCTGCAGCGCTGTCTTACTTCTGTCTACGAAAAGAGTACTTACGGAAATTATGAGATTCTGATTGTGGAGAACAACAGTACGGAGAAGGAAACGTTTGACTATTATAAAGAAATCGACGGAAAGAGAAATACCCGGGTTTTGTACTGGAAGGGGGAATTTAATTATTCCGCCATCAATAATTTTGGAATTAGTCAGGCAAAGGGAGAATATCTGATCTGCCTGAACAATGATATAGAAGTGATCACGCCTGGCTGGATGGAGGAGCTTTTGGGCACCTGCCAGCGGCCGGAGGTAGGGATCGTTGGAAGCCGCCTTTATTATCCGGACAATACCATCCAGCATGCCGGGATCGTTGTGGGAATCGGCGGTATTGCAGGAAGCATGTTTGTAGGTATGAAAAGAGAACGCAGCGGTTATCTGCATAAAGCAGCCCTGATGCAGGATTTAAGTGCCGTGACAGCAGCCTGTTTTATGGTAAAGCGCAGCGCTTATGAGGCAGCCGGGGGTTTTGAGGAGAAACTGGCAGTGGCTTTTAATGATGTGGATTTTTGTCTGAAGGTGTGCCAGGCCGGATATCTGGTGGTGTACGACCCTTACGCAGAGCTTTACCACCATGAGTCAAAGACCAGAGGAAGCGAGGATACGAAGGAAAAAGTGCAGCGCTTCCAGAATGAGATTGAATATATGAGGAGTCATTGGACGGACATTTTAAAGAAGGGGGATCCCTATTATAATAAGAACTTGTCTCTGTCCAAATGGAATTACTCCCTAAGGAGCTGAAAGCAAATGGTAGAAGCCACAGTGATTATACCAAATTTAAACGGGATGCCTTATCTGGAAGGCTGTCTGTCCTCTTTAGAGCGTCAGACAGTGAAAAATTTTGATGTGCTGCTTCTGGACAATGGATCAGAGGATGGCAGTCCTGAATATGTGCGGGATCATTTTCCGCAGGTGCGGCTCCATCGCTATACGGATAACACAGGCTTCTGTCATGCAGTGAATGCAGGAATCCGCATGTCTGACGCCCCCTATGTGATTTTGCTGAACAATGATACTGTCTGTGACGAACGTTTGGTAGAGGAGCTTTTGAAGGGAATTAAGGAGCACCATAACAGCTTTTCCGGGCAGGCTAAGATGCTGCAGATGAAGAAGCCGGAGCTTCTGGATGACGGGGGCGATTATTACTGCGCTTTGGGCTGGGCCTTCGCGGCAGGGAAAGGGAAAAAAGACCGGGGAGGCGGGAAGGACAAAAAGATTTTTTCCTCCTGCGGGGGAGCTGCCATTTATCGGAGAAAGGCTCTGGAGCAGATCGGACTGTTTGACGAGAAGCATTTTGCCTATCTGGAGGATGTGGACTTAGGATACCGGGCCAGGATTGCAGGATATGAGAACTGGTATTTGCCGAAGGCTGTGGTGTATCATGCAGGGAGCGCCACCAGCGGTTCCGCTTACAATGAGTTTAAGGTGCGCCATACCTCCAGAAACAGCGTGTATTTGATTATGAAGAATATGCCCTGGCCGCAGATCCTTTTGAATTTTCCCTTTTTGATGGCAGGTTATGTGATCAAAATGGTATTTTTTGCCAGAAAGGGTTTTTTCCGCCAATACGTGACGGGGATACGAAAAGGCATTTTTTTGGCTCAGAAAGAGGATAAGGTTGTTTTTGAAAAAAAGAACTTTAAAAACTATGTGAAGATCCAGATGGAGCTGTGGTTCAATATGATCCGCAGGATCGGGGATTTTTAGGAAGAGCAGGTTTTTAATCTACAAAGCCCCAGAGGTGAGAAAAATTGATTAAAGATAATCAAAAATATTTTAATCGGCTGCACGTACTCATTGATGCGCTGGTGATTACATTTTCCTATGTGCTTGCCTGGTTTATCCAGATCCATATTTTTGTAAGGGGGACAGCGGGAACTCTTTCGGTTCAGACCTACATGTCCGCTCTGATCTTTCTGGTTCCGGGCTTTCTGATCCTATATTACGGCTTCAATCTCTATACGCCCAAGCGGGTTCAGGGACGGCGGCTGGAGGCGGCCAATATTTTCAGTGCCAACATGATCGGAATGCTGGTGTTTATGTTTGTGCTGTATATGATCAACGAACCGGATTTCTCCCGGCCCATGGTGATTATGTTTATTGGGATCAACGTCACTCTCACTGTGATCGAGCGGAATGTAATCCGCATGGTGCTTATGAATATCCGGCGCCGGGGCATGAACTTAAAGCACATTATTCTGGTTGGCTACAGCCGGGCGGCGGAGGAATACATTGACCGGATTGTACAGAACCCTCAGTGGGGATATCAGGTGAATGGGATTTTGGATGACTTTGTCCGTCCCGGCACCACCTACAAAAATATCAAGGTTGTAGGGAATATTCAGGATCTGGAGCGGGTTTTAAGCAGAATCAATCTGGACGAGATCGCCATTACCCTGGGGCTGAATGAGTACTATAAGTTAAAATCTATTGTGGCAGTGTGCGAGAAATCAGGAGTTCACACGAAATTTGTTCCTGACTATATTGATATTATTCCCACCAGACCTTATACGGAGGATCTGCTGGGGCTTCCGGTAATTAATATCCGTCATGTGCCTCTTACCAACACCTTCAATATGATGGTGAAGCGGTCGATGGACATTGTAGGATCCTTTCTGGCTATCCTTTTGTTTTCGCCGGTCATGCTTTTGACGGCGATGGCCATTAAGGCCACTTCGCCGGGGCCTCTGATCTTTACCCAGGTGCGGGTGGGACTTCACAACCGGCCCTTTAAGATGTACAAGTTCCGTTCCATGGAGGTGCAGAGCGTTCGGGATGAGAAGAAGGGATGGACCACAAAGGATGATCCCAGGGTCACCAGAATTGGAAAGCTGATCCGAAAGACCAGCATTGACGAGCTTCCACAGCTGTTTAACGTATTGAAGGGAGATATGAGTCTGGTAGGCCCAAGGCCGGAGCGCCCTCAGTATGTGGAAAAGTTCCGGGAGGAGATCCCAAGATACATGGTAAAGCATCAGGTACGGCCGGGAATGACCGGCTGGGCTCAGATTAACGGGTATCGAGGGAATACTTCTATCAAGCGGAGAATCGAGCATGATATCTATTATATTGAAAACTGGACGGTGGGGCTGGATATCAAGATCCTGGTCCTGACAGTGTTTAAAGGTTTTATCAACAAGAATGCCTATTAGGGGCAGAGCGCAGAAAGGAGCGTTGTTATGTCAGATACACCCAGAAACGATGAGAGCATCCGGGAAAACGAACATCAGTCTCAGTATCGGGATGCCATAGGGAACAAAGAGGCTTACCGTCCGTTGGGGACAGAGGAGAACTGGGAGCAGAAAGCTCCTTCCGGTTATGAAGAAAAGGATAACAGGAGGAATGACCGGCAGGGCGCTGAGGACGGCACAGGAGCGCATCAGCAGAGCTTTGAAGAAAATGGAGAGGAAAGCAGTGATCAGCCGGGCTATGGCGGGAACCCAGGAGGCTATCAGCAAGGATATGCCGGAAATGCAGGAGGTTATCAGCAAGGGTATGCGGGAACCCCAGGAGGCTATCAGCCGGGCTATGGCGGGAACCCAGGAGGTTATCAACAGAATTTTGCCGGGAATGCGGGAGGCTATCAGCAGAACGTTGGTGGAAAAGCAGGCGGCCGCGGGCAGAATTTTCAGGGCAACCCAGGTGGTTACGGACCGGGATACGGGCCTCAGGGAGGCCGACAGCAGAATTTCCAGGGCAGTTACGGAAACGGAAAGCCGCCGAAGAAGAAAAAGCGCAGAAAGGTTCTGTTTATTGTAGAAATTCTTGTTCTTTTGATTTTGGCGCTGGGACTGTTCCTGTTTGTGCAGCTGGGACGGATCGACCGTGTGAAGCTGAAGGATATTTTAGTGAATGAAGGAGCAGGGAGCCAGAGCGGATATCAGAATATTGTGGTGTACGGCGTGGACTCCCGTCAGGATCAGCTCACCAAAGACAGCCACAGCGATACCATTGTGATCTGCAGCATCAATAAAAAGACAAAAGAGATCAAGATGGTGTCCGTATACCGGGATACCTATCTGGATAATACCAACGGAGAGTACCGCAAGGCAACAGAGTGTTATTATTTCGGCGGTCCGGAGCGCTCTATCAATATGCTGAATACCAATCTGGATCTGAATATTACAGATTATGTGACCGTAAACTTTAATGCAGTGGTGGAAGCAGTGGATCGTCTGGGAGGAATCGACCTGGAGATTACAGAGGAAGAGCTGAAGTGGCTCAACGGCTATCAGTACGACCAGGTGGAAAATTCTCAGGTGCAGGCAGAGTATGAGCCTCTTCCCGCAGCCGGGTATCAGCACTTAAACGGCAATCAGGCGCTGGCCTACAGCCGGATCCGCTACACGGAAGGATATGATTTTAAGCGGACAGAACGGCAGCGGACGGTGATGATGAAGATTTTTGAGAAGGCAAAGACCCAGGGCGTACCTGCGCTGCTGTCCATGGTGGACGCTATGCTTCCCATGGTCTCCACCAGTCTTTCCAATACAGAGCTGATCAGCCTGGCTTCCGGCATTGCAGGATATACCATCGGTGAAAACACCGGATTCCCCTTTGACCAGTATGCTACTCAGGTGGACGGTTCGGATGTGGTGGTGCCTGTGAATTTGGCAGCCAATGTGACACAGCTTCATCAGTTCCTCTTTGGAGAGGAGAACTACACGCCTTCCCAGAAGGTTCAGGAGATCAGCAATACGATTATTAATTATACAGGGATTCAATAATGAAGAATTTATCAGTGACAGTGGTGATTCCCACTTACCGGCCGGATGAAAAGTTTAAAAAGCTGCTTTCCAGGCTGGAAAAGCAGACAAGACCGCCGGAGCGGATCCTGATCATCAACACCGAGGAGCAGTATTTTTCCTGGCAGGCAGTGGATGGAATTCGGGGAGCGTCGGTACTTCACATTGGGAAGAAGGAGTTTGACCATGGAGGAACCAGAGATCTGGGAGTCAGGATGGCGGATACGGATCTGGTGGTATTTATGACTATGGATGCGATACCAGCAGATACGCATCTTCTTGAGAACCTGACAGCGCCCTTTGAGGAGGAGCGGGTGTGCGCCGCCTATGCCAGACAGCTTCCAGATAAGGACTGCAGTCCCCTGGAGGCTTATACCAGAAGATTTAATTATGGCCAGGAGAGCCGTATAAAGACAAAGGCGGATCTTCCAGAGCTGGGCATCAAGACTTTCTTCTGTTCCAATGTGTGCGCCGCCTATCGGCGCAGTACTTATCTGGAACTTGGAGGCTTTGAAAGGCCTACCATCTTTAACGAGGATATGATCTTTGCAGGAAAACTGATCCAGGCAGACCGGGCGGTGGCTTACTGTGCCGGGGCCAGGGTGATCCACTCTCATAATTATACCGGGGTTCAGCAGTTTCGCAGAAACTTTGACCTGGGGGTATCCCAGGCAGATCATCCGGAGATTTTTTCCATGGCAAAATCGGAGACAGAAGGGCTTAAGATGGTGAAACAGACTGCCAGATGGCTGATCTCAACCAAAAAAGCCTGGCTGCTGCCAAGCCTGGTGTGGCAGAGCGGCTGCAAGTTTTTAGGATACCGCCTGGGGAAAAATTATAAGAAGCTTTCCAGAAGATTCATTGGATTTTGTACCATGAATCCGGAATATTGGACATAGAATAAACACAATTACCTGTTACACTGTGGTTCACAGTGTAAGGAGTGATTTCAAATGGATGAAAACAGAGAGTACAAAGACCGCCCATCCCATTCCGGCAAACGGCCATCCTGGCCGGGCGTTGTAATGTTGGGGGTGGTGACAGCAGGTGTTCTAGGCAGCGTGATCTTTTCCTTTACCGAGGGCGATGTGATAGGAATTCCTTCGGTGAAGGAGCTGCTGGAGGGAACAGAAAATATAAAAGAATCAGGAGCGAAGCTGCAGTCGGAGGAGCAGCAGGGACTGTATCTGGGAGAGACGGATCAAACCCAGTCGTTATCCGGAGAGAGGCCGAGAGGCCCCCTGGACGTGTCAGATGTGGTAGTTGCTACCATGCCCAGTATTGTGGCCATTACCAGTGAGACGGTGCAGGTGGTTGAGTCTTATTTTTATGGGACTGTGGAGATCCCGGAGGAGAGCAGCGGTTCCGGGATTATTATAGGGAAAAATGACCAGGAGTTTTTAATCGCCACAAATTACCATGTAGTGAAAGATGCAGATACCATGACCGTGTGCTTCAGCGCAGGGGAAGATTACGCAGAAGACGCTATCGTTTCTGCTAAGATTAAGGGCCGGGATACTGCCAGGGATCTGGCTGTGGTGGCAGTGGAAGAGCAGGATGTGCCAAGGAAAATCCGGGACATGATCCAGGTAGCGGTACTTGGGGATTCTGATGAACTGCAGGTAGGACAGCAGGCGATTGCGATTGGAAACGCATTAGGCTACGGACAGTCGGTGACCACAGGAATTGTCAGCGCGCTAAATAGGCAGATGGAAGTGGAAGGAGAACTTCAGAATTTTATTCAGACGGACGCTGCCATCAATTTTGGAAACAGCGGCGGAGCCCTGTTAAACAGTGACGGACAGGTAATTGGCATCAATTCTGCAAAAATTACCGGACAAGGGGCAGAAGGAATGGGATATGCGATCCCAATCAATGAGGCCAAACCTATTCTGGAAGAGTTGGCGAATCAGACCGCCCGGGAAAAGGTGGAAACAGACAGACGTGGCAGCCTGGGGTCAGAGCTTCGCAGCGTATCTCAGGAAGCGAGACAGCTCTACAATATTCCGGCAGGAGTTTTAGTCTACCATGTGTATGAGGATTCCGCGGCGGCCAAAGCAGGCCTTCGCCAGGGAGATATCATCACCGCGCTGGATGGAAACCGGGTGAGCAGCCCGGAGGCTCTGGAGGGTCTGCTGGCCTATTATGAGGCCGGGGAGACCGTGGAGCTGGAGTATGAGACCGGAATCGGCGGCGCCTACGAGCAGAAAAAGGTATCTTTGGTACTGGAGGAAACAACAGCTTCCGGATATCAGGAGAATGACAGCCAGCAGGAGCTGGGGCCGATCTCCCCCTACGACTTTTTCGAGGAGGATCCCTGGTTAGGAAACTGGTGGTAAGAAAAGAGCGTGCCGGATCGGGAAAAACAGCAGAGAAGAGGAGTAGCCTGGCGGCGAAGAGGCGGAATTTGTGCAGAAGGCTGATTGCCGGGTACCAGGTGAAGATAAGGAGAAGAAATGTCAGAAAATCATAAGGACGATAAAATAGAGGAAACAGCAGATTTAGAGGAAGTGAACGCTTCAGAGACAAGGTCCGGGGGAGAAGGAGATTCTTCTAAAGAGGATAACACTTATGAGAAAGTCTGCGTCATGTGTCATCGCACAGAGAGCAAGGCAGGCAAGATGATTGATCTTCCGGGAGGAATGACGATCTGTCCGGATTGTATGCAAAAAAGTTTTAATGCCATGAGCAATATGGATCTGTCCAATCTGCAGAATATTCCGGGCATCAGCTTTATTAATCTTAACGATTACCAGGCTCAGATGCCAAAGCAGCAGAAGATTAAGAAAAAGAAAAAGGAGCAGGAGCCGAAGAAGGAATTTGACATTCATTCTATTCCGGCACCCCATAAGATTAAGGCCAGCCTGGATGATTATGTGATTGGCCAGGAACATGCCAAGAAAGTCATCTCCGTGGCAGTGTACAACCACTATAAGCGGGTATTCACAGGAACCATGGATGACATTGAGATAGAAAAATCCAATATGCTGATGATCGGGCCCACAGGCTGCGGAAAGACGTATCTGGTGAAAACTCTGGCCAGACTCCTGGATGTGCCTCTGGCTATTGCAGATGCCACCTCCCTGACGGAGGCCGGCTATATTGGAGACGATATTGAGAGCGTAATCTCAAAACTGCTGGCTGCTGCGGACAATGACGTAGAGCGGGCAGAGCAGGGGATTGTATTTATAGATGAGATCGATAAGATCGCCAAGAAGAAAAATGCAAACCAGAGAGACGTGAGCGGTGAATCCGTTCAGCAGGGAATGCTGAAGCTGTTGGAAGGCAGTGATGTGGAGGTACCGGTGGGAGCTTCCAGCAAGAATGCCATGGTGCCTATGACCACTGTAAATACCAGAAATATTCTGTTTATCTGCGGAGGCGCTTTCCCGGGGCTGGAGGATATCATCAAAGAACGTCTGAACAAACAGGCTTCCATTGGCTTTCGGTCTGATCTGAAGGACAAATATGATCAGGATCCTGATCTGCTTACTAAGGTTACGCTGGAGGATATCCGGAATTTTGGCATGATCCCGGAATTTATCGGCAGACTGCCGGTGGTGTTTGCACTGCAGAGTCTCACAAAGGAAATGCTGGTGAAGATTTTAAAGGAGCCGAAAAATGCGATTTTAAAACAGTACCAGAAGCTGTTGGAGCTGGATGAGGTAAAACTGGACTTTGCAGAGGATGCCCTGGAAGCGATTGCCGAGAAGGCTATGGAGAGAAAGACCGGAGCCAGAGCGCTTCGGGCTATTATCGAAGAATTTATGCTGGATATTATGTATGAGATTCCCAAGGACGACAACATTGGCAGCGTACTGATCACCAGAGCCTATATTGAAAATACAGGAGGCCCGGTGATTACCATGAGAGGAATGCAGTGCCTGCCGGGATAAAGGCCGGTCAGGCATCCGTCAACGAGAAGGATCGTTTTGGCAGAGGAGGAAAGAGGCTATCAGGCTGTGAGTACAGTCAGGCGCAAAAAGAGGATGCCGGGCAGCGGTCAAAAGTTGACAGAATTCGCTAATAATGTTATGTTTAAAGGTACTGGGAGGAGAACAGTGTATGAATGAAGCGCACGAGCAATTTTTAAAAACTCTGGCAGGCCTGTTGGAACTGGCAAAGAGCAAAAAGAATACTCTGGAGTATGATGAGATTCTGAAGGCCTTTGAGGGCATGGAGCTGACAGAAGATAAGATTGATCAGATACTGGAATACCTGGAGAAGCATAACGTAGATATTCTTCAGGGAAAATCTCCGGAGGATTCCACAGATGATCTGCTGCTGGATACGGAAGAAGATCTGATCTTAACAGAGGAAGATGAGATAGATATCATTGATGATGTGGATGTCCTGGAGGGAGTCAGCACCGAAGATCCGGTGAGGATGTACTTAAAGGAGATCGGAAATGTGCCCCTGTTAAACAGCGATGAAGAAGTGGAGCTGGCCAAACGGGTGGAACAGGGCGATGAGGCGGCCAAGAAAAAGCTGACGGAGGCCAATTTGCGCCTTGTGGTAAGTATTGCCAAAAAATATGTGGGCCGCGGGATGCCGTTCCTGGATCTGATCCAGGAGGGAAACATGGGCCTTATGAAGGCTGTGGACAAATTCGATTATACCAAGGGTTATAAATTCAGTACATATGCCACTTGGTGGATCCGTCAGGCCATCACCAGAGGAATCGCAGACACAGGAAGAACCATCCGTGTTCCGGTGCATATGGTGGAGACCATCAATAAGACGCTGCGCATGACCAGGACACTTTTGCAGGAGTTGGGACGGGAACCCACCCCTGAGGAGGTGGCAGACCGGCTGAATGTTCCGGTAGCCAGAGTCCGGGAGGTGTTGAAGATTTCCAGAGATCCGGTATCCTTGGATACGCCCATCGGTGAGGAGGATGACAGCCATCTTGGAGATTTTATTGAGGATGATACGGCTCTTTCCCCGGCAGATTCAGCAGCTTTTTCCATGCTTCGGGAGGAGCTTGGCATTGCCCTGGAGTCTCTTACAGAACGGGAGCGCCAGGTAGTGAGGCTTCGGTTCGGACTGGAGGATGGAAGAGCCAGAACCCTGGAAGAGGTGGGCAAGGAGTTTAATGTTACCCGTGAGCGTATCCGTCAGATAGAGGCAAAGGCGCTGAGAAAGCTGCGCCATCCCTCCAGAAGCAAGAGGCTGAAGGATTTCCTCACATAAGGAGAATAGGATGTTTGAACGGATTGATTATATCACAGTGAGAATTGAGGGAGATTACGCCTATCTGCAGCAGGCAGATGACCCTGCAGCGGAAGAAAAGTGTGTGGCTATGGCTCTGCTTCCCCAGGAGATTATGGAGGGAAGCCGCATCAAGTATGAGATGATGAGCTATGAGATGGCATAGGGAAAGATTTCCCAATAAAAAAAGCAATGAGCCAGGTGATAATGAGAATGCTCATTGCTTTTTTTGTTTCATAAGAACTGCTTCCTAATTTTCCTATGGGATCGCGGGAGCAGTTCTGTTTTGGAAACGTCAGCAGGAAACAGATCCTTTACAGGAAAATGTATTTACATACAAACAGCACTGCCAGTACGTACATCAGCACGCTGATTTTTTTAGTCTTGGCCTTGCCTGCCACCAGATTGATTACCGTGTAGCTGATGATACCCATGGCAATACCCTCAGAGATACTGTACATAAATGGCATTGCAATGATGGTGATAAATGCGGGAATAGCTTCCGTAAAATCATTGAAATCAATCTTTGTGATGGAAGTCAGCATCAAAAATCCCACGATGACCAGGGCCGGAGCCGTAGCAAAGGACGGAATAGCCAGGAAAATGGGGGATAAAAACAGGGACAGACCAAAGAGAATGGCAGCTACCACGCTGGTAAGGCCGGTGCGTCCTCCTTCAGCCACGCCGGAAGCGCTCTCTACGAAGGTAGTTACTGTGGAAGTACCCATAACTGCGCCTACGGAAGTACCTACGGCATCTGCCAGCAGAGCGCCTCTAATTTTGGGCAGGCGTCCGTCCTTATCCAGCATATCAGCCTTGGAAGCTACACCGATCAGGGTTCCCAGAGTATCGAACATATCTACAAACAGGAATGCAAACATGATCACCACAAAGTCCAGCGTGAATACCTTGGAGAAATCCATGTGGAAGAAAGTGGGAGCCAGGCTTGGAATGGAGATTCCTGCGGAAAAATCAGGCAGCAGGCTGAAGAAACCGGCTTCCGGGTTGGGTACATAGAATCCCAGGAACTGGCAGATAATGCCAAGACCCCAGGTGATCAGGATACCCCAGAGAATATTTCCTTTCACTCCTTTTACTACCAGGATGGCAGTGATGAGAATACCGATGAGAGCCAGAAGCACAGTGATCCCTTCGGACTGGAACATACCGTTCTGTACAGATCCTTTAAAGGAATAAACAGTTACCAAAGTAGCGCTGTCCACCACGATCTTTGCGTTCTGCAGGCCGATAAAGGCGATAAACAGTCCGATACCTACGGACACAGCGTGCTTCAGATTGATGGGTATGGCGTTGAAGATCGCCTCCCGCACATTGGTCAGGGACAGAAGGATAAAGATCACACCTTCTACAAAGACAGCGCCCAGAGCCATTTGCCAGGTAAAGCCCATGCCAAGAACCACTGTGTAGGCAAAGTAAGCGTTCAGTCCCATACCGGGAGCCAGCACGAAGGGGTAGTTGGACAAAAGAGCCATCAGGCAGGTGGCAATGAAGGAAGCCAGGGCAGTGGCGGTGAACACAGCACCCCGATCCATACCAGCCTCTGCCAGGATGTTGGGATTCACAGCCAGAATGTAGGCCATAGTCATGAAGGTGGTAACACCAGCCAGGACTTCTGTCTTTACGTCCGTGTGATTTTCCTTCAGATGAAACAGTTTGTCAAGATTCATAACACTTTCCTCCTTTTTTGGCATTGCGTTTCAGAAACCGGAGGCGGGACGGGGACTGGAAAAGATCAGTCTGCAGACTTTCTTTTTGAATGGACAGCAGTCCCGGTCAGGCGGAGGGCGTAAAAAAACCACCTGCCGCTGCCACGGAATCTTTTTAAGAACTTATAGGCAACTATTACGGTAGTTGGTAGAAACATCCATCCCATTATGGATTTATATAAGTTTATGAATGCCTTATAAATTTTATAAACATAGTATAAAAGATTCTGGCAAAAGTGTCAATGGATTTGTAGATATTTTTGAAAAGTTACGGAATATATGAAAGAATAATTGTGCAATATCTCTCAAAGAAACGAAGGAAAAAAAGAAATCAGACGTAGAAAATGCAGTGTTTTCAGAGGGAAAACAGTATTGACTTTTGCACTGTTCAGGAATAAACTTGTAAAAAAAATTTTCTCCCGGCGAACAGTCGGATGGCCCAAAAGGCGGCCGGACTGAAACGTTTGTACAAATGGAGAGGAAGAGAGGACCGCTATGTGTGGAATCGTTGGATATACAGGAAGCAAGCAGGCAGCGCCCATTATTCTGGAGGGATTATCCAGGCTGGAATACAGAGGCTATGATTCAGCAGGAATGGCTATTTTAAACAGCAATACCCAGGAGATTGATGTGGTGAAGGCTAAGGGAAGGCTGAAGAATTTGGCGGAAAAGACCAATGATGGCATGGATATGCCGGGGAACTGTGGAATTGGTCATACCCGGTGGGCTACTCACGGGGCCCCCTCCAAAGAAAATGCGCATCCCCATTACAGCAAGGACAAGCTGGTGGTGGCAGTACATAATGGGATCATAGAAAATTATCAGGAATTAAAGGATCATCTGCTTCTGAAGGGCTACAGCTTTTATTCGGAGACCGATACAGAGGTAGTGACAAAGCTGATCGACTATTATTATCAGGAGACAGGGCATAATCCCCTGGAGAGCCTGTCCAAGACCATGCTTCGAGTGCGGGGATCCTATGCTCTTGGGATTCTGTTTTATGACCGTCCCGGCGTACTGTACGCGGCAAGAAAGGACAGTCCTCTCATCATCGGACAGAGCGGGGAGGGAACCTTTATTGCTTCCGATGTTCCGGCCATCCTTTCCTATACAAGAAACGTGTACTATCTGGAGAATTTAGAGATGGCGGAGCTGCGCCAGGATGGAATTTCTTTCTATACGATAGACAGGGATGAGATCCAGAAGGAGATGGTAACAATTCAGTGGGATGCCCAGTCTGCAGAAAAAGGCGGATATGAGCATTTTATGATGAAGGAGATCCATGAACAGCCAAAGGCAGTGAAGGATACCATCCATGCTTATGTAAAAGAAAACACCATTGATCTGGGAGAAGCAGGATTGGAAGAAGAATTTTTAAAAAACCTGCAGAAGGTGTATATCGTAGCCTGCGGATCGGCCTACCATGTAGGGGTGGTGACCAAGTATGTGCTGGAAGATCTGACAGATGTGTCAGTGGAAGTGGATCTGGCTTCTGAATTTCGCTACCGCAATCCTAAACTTCCAAAAGATTCCCTTGTGGTAATAATTTCTCAGTCCGGGGAGACGGCGGACAGCCTGGCGGCTCTGCGGCTGGTAAAAGATCTGGGAGTGAGAACCTTAGGAATCGTCAATGTGGTAGGCTCCAGCATTGCCAGGGAGGCGGATTCTGTTTTGTATACACTGGCAGGGCCGGAGATTGCAGTGGCTACCACCAAAGCCTACAGTACCCAGTTGATCTGTGCCTACCTGCTCTCTATGGAGATTGCCCGGGTGAAAGGACAGATGGAGGATGAGACCTATCGCAAAATGCTGGAGGATCTCACTCAGCTTCCGGAAAAGATAGAGCGGGTTCTTTCCGATAAAGAGAGGATTCAGTGGTTTGCCAATAAATTTGCGGCAGCCAGGGATATTTTCTTTATCGGAAGAGGGCTGGACTATGCCATTTGTCAGGAGGGCAGCCTGAAGATGAAGGAGATCAGCTATATTCATTCGGAAGCCTATGCTGCAGGAGAGCTGAAGCACGGCACGATCAGTTTGATCGAGGAGGGAACCTTGGTGGTTGGTCTTATGACTCAGAGCAGTCTGAGTGAAAAGACTCTGAGCAATCTGGTGGAGGTAAAGAGCCGGGGCGCTTATCTGATGGGGGTGACCCAGTACGGAAACTACAGCATAGAGGATACCGTAAACTTTGTGGTGTACACCCCAAAGACAGATCCTCATTTTGCCACCAGCCTGGCGATCATTCCCCTGCAGCTTATGGGATACTATGTGAGTGTGGCCAGAGGGCTGGATGTGGATAAGCCCAGAAATCTGGCAAAGAGCGTCACCGTGGAGTAACTTCAGGAACCAAAAGATGACGCAAGAGCGCAAAGAGGCAGAAGAAGCCGGAAACGGAGGGTGACGCAAGAGCGCAAAGAGGAAAAAGAAACCGGGAAGAAGAGGACAGAAGAAAGAATAATTGGGGGAGAAGAATTGAAGATTTGGAATTATATGAAAAAGTACAAGGGCCGTTATCTGTTGGCGCTTGTGTGTATGCTGTGCGCCATTGTTTTGGACCTGTGGGCGCCGGTACTTACAAGAAAGATCATTGATGATGTGATCATAGGGGGACAGCGTTCCATTTTAATGTCCCTGCTTTTGGGGCTGCTGGGTATTGGAATAGGAAGGGCGGTATTTGGGTATATTAAGGAATTTACTCTGGATTGGATCGGAGTCACCATCGCCAATCAGATGCGCAGGGATGTGTTTGATCATGTGCAGACTTTGTCAGCAGGATATTTTCACAAGCATAATACGGGAGAACTGATGACCAGGATCAAGGATGACGTATGGAAGGTCTGTGCAGTGCTGGGATTTCTCGGAATGCTGGCAGTGGAGGCTGCGGTTCACACGGTGTTTGTGATCACCTGCATGGTGCGGCTGAGTCCCCTGCTTACCCTGGTGCCTCTTGCCATCATCCCGGTGATCGGTTTTTTGGCTTTGCGCATGGAGAAGCAGGTGGGGGCGGTCTATGAAGAAATCAGCGATGAGACAGCGGCGTTAAACACAGTGGCGGAGGAGAATCTGGCGGGAGTGCGGACCGTAAAGGCTTTTGCCAGGGAGGAGTTTGAACAGAAGAAATTCCGGAAACGAAATCAGAGGTATTATCAGTTAAATATGAAGCAGGCACATCTGATTTCCCGTTACCAGCCCCTGATCTCCTTCCTTGGAAAGGTGCTTCTAATGGCGGTGGTTATCTGCGGCGGCATCTTGGTGCTTCAGGAGAAACTGACGCTGGGAACGCTGGGAGCGTTTACAGAGTATGCCAACAATATTATCTGGCCCATGGAGATCGTGGGATGGCTCAGCAATGATATCGGGTCAGCAAAAGCCTCCTGGAAAAAGATTAAAAAGGTGATGAGCGAAGAACCGGTGATCCGAGAGCCAGAGCATCCCACTGTGCTTTCAAAAGTGGAAGGGCATCTTACTTTCCAAAAGGCAGGATTGACTTTAGAGGGACAGGAGATCCTGAAGGATATCTCCTTTGATCTGGAGCCGGGAAAGACCCTGGGAATTATGGGAATGACCGGAGCGGGAAAGAGTATGCTGGTGAATTTGGCCAAGCGGTTTTATGATCCCACAGAGGGAAGAATTTTGCTGGATGGGGTGGACTTAAGAGAATTGTCTCTTGGACAGATGCGCTCCTCCATGGCAGTGGTGGCGCAGGATGTGTTCCTGTTTTCTGACACAGTCAGTCAGAATGTACGTATGGGGCAAAAAGACCGGATGGAGCCAGATACGGTACATTGGGCGCTTAAGCACGCTGGCGCTTCGGAGTTCGTGGAAAAGCTGTCGGAAGGAAGCAATACCCTGATCGGAGAGCGAGGCGTAGGACTTTCCGGAGGCCAGAAGCAGAGAATCAGTATTGCAAGAGCCATTGCCAAGAAAGTGCCCATTCTGATCCTGGACGATTCTACTTCCGCTTTGGATATGGAGACAGAACGTCAGATACAGCAGGACTTAAGGCAGCTAAAGGACACGGCAAAGATCATCATCGGTCATCGCATCTCTGCCGTACGGGAAGCAGATGAGATTCTGATTCTGAAAGACGGTAAAATTGCAGAGCGGGGAACCCATGAAAGTTTGCTGGCCAGAAAAGGCCAGTACTATAGAACCTGGCAGGTGCAGTACGGGGAGGAGGTGCAGCCATGTCCGTAAATTCTATTCGACAGGATGAACAGCAGATTCATATGTCTAAAAAGACAATACTGGTGCGGCTGTACAGCTATATGACCGTGTACAAAAAGGAACTTTTGGCGTTGGGCGGTCTGATGGCAGTGACAGTGGCCATTTCTTTGATTTCGCCGCTGTTTATTGAGCGGGCAGTGGACGTCCATGTGGCAGGGAGGGACGTGAAGGGACTCCTGTTTTTGGGCGCAGCGGCTTTTTTCTGCTATCTGGTATTTATGGCAGGAACCAGGCTGCGGATGCTTTTCATGGCCAGAATTACCAATCAGGTGCTGAAAACCATACGGGAGGAACTTTACGCCCATATTCAGACCCTGAGCTTTGATTTTTTTGACAGCCGGCCTACGGGAAAGATCCTGGCAAGAGTGATCGGAGATGTGGACTCTCTAAAAGAAATGCTCTCGGACAGCATCACTCAGCTGATACCGGAGTTTATTACTGTTGTGGGTGTGGCGATGATCATGGTGGCTAAAAATGCGCAGCTGGCTTTGGCGGCCCTGATCACCCTGCCCTTTCTGGCAGCTGGAATGTTTCTGATCATGACAGTGTCCCACAGACGGTGGCAGTCATACCGGAGAAAAACCTCCAACCTGAATGCCTTTATCCATGAGGATATGTCGGGGATCCGCGTGATTCAGAGCTTTGCGGCTGAGGAGGAGACAAAGAAGGATTTTTATCAGCTCTCCCAGGAGACCAGGGATTCCTACATTCATGCGGTTCGTCTGGCAGACTGTTTTGGACCGTTGGTAGATCTGACCTGGGGGGTGGGAGGATTTCTGCTCTATTATATTGGAATCCAGGTGGTAGGCGTAGAGAACGTGGGAGTAGGCACCTTCCTGGCCTTTTCCACCTATCTGGGAATGTTTTGGAATCCTATCCGCAATCTGGCCAGCTTTTATAATAAGCTGGTGACCAATCTTTCCGCTGCGGAGCGGATCTTTGATATCATGGATACGCCTGCCAAGATCACAGACCGGCAGGATGCCAGACCTCTGCCTCCTATAAAAGGAGCGGTAGAGTTTAGGAATGTGACTTTTTCCTACCTGGATGAGCCGGAGAAAAGAGTGCTGGAACATGTGAGCTTTCGAGTCGAGCCGGGGCAGACCATCGCGCTGGTAGGGCCTACGGGAGCGGGTAAAACCACGATTGTCAATTTGATCAGCCGGTTTTATGATGTGCAGCAGGGAAAGATTTATATTGATGATTATGAAATCCGGGATGTGACTATGAAGAGCCTGCGGCAGCAGATGGGGGTGATGACCCAGGACAATTTCCTGTTTACGGGAACCATTCGTGAGAACATCTGCTACGGCAGGCCGGAGGCTTCGGAGGAGGAGATGGTGGAGGCGGCCAAAGCGGTGAATGCCCATGAGTTTATTGTGAAGCTGGAAAATGGATATGATACCAGAATTAGTGAGCGTGGAGCCCAGTTGTCCGTAGGACAGAGGCAGCTTCTGGCCTTTGCCCGCACCATGATCTCAGATCCCAGAATCCTGATTTTGGATGAAGCCACCTCCAGCATTGATACTCATACAGAGCTTCTGGTGCAGGAGGGGATACGAAAACTTCTGGAAAACCGCACTTCCTTTGTGGTAGCCCACCGTCTTTCCACTATCCGGAATGCAGACCGGATTTTTGTCATCGACAACCGGGGAATTTTGGAGGACGGCAGCCATGAGGAGCTGATGGAAAAGAAAGGGGCCTATTACCAGCTTTACGAAAGCCAGTTTTCCTGAAGGGAGTCAGCTATACCTGGTTTGGAATCTGACGTCCCTCATGGTTCATGGTGTAGTTGTCCCGGTAAACCAGCTGGGAGATGGGCACCAGCTCATAGCCCTGCTGCTGCAACCCTGTGATTACAGCCTCCAGGGCCTGGGCAGTGTACTTGGCTCCATTGTGCATGAGAATGATGGAGCCGTTGCCCAGATGCTTGTGGCAGGTGACGGTCTGGATAATAGAAGCTACGCCGTAGTCCTTCCAGTCCAGGGAGTCTACGTCCCACTGAATCGGCAGATAGCCGCAGGATTTGGCAGTCTGCACCAGAAGATTATTGTAATCTCCGTAGGGAGGACGGAACAGATTCATATCAACTCCTGTCAGGGACTTACCTTTTTCATGTACCTTCATCAGCTCTTCTTTCTGCTGGCTGGCAGATAATTGGCTCATATTTTTGTGATTTTCGCTGTGATTGCCCAGGTCATGCCCGGCAGCAGCGATTTTTTTTACATCCTCAGGGTAGGATTCCACCCAACCACCGGTCATAAAAAAGGTGACTTTGACATTGTGGGCTGCCAGAATATTCAGTATGGTATCCGTATCTTCGTTACCCCAGGCAGCGTCAAAGGAGAGGGCTACCTGGGGTTTGTTGGTCTGAACGCAGTATACAGGCAGCTCCTTTTGGGACTGCATATTGCTGACTGCCACGATCTGGTCTTTGGTGTAGGCGGAGCCTGCCAGAAACAGCAGGGCGCACAGGACCACCACCCCGGCGCCTCTTAAGCAGCCCAGGGCGGTGTCAGAGGGCACACGAAGGATTTTTCGCTTTTTCATTTCGTTGTCTCCTTTAAAAATACTTTCCTATTTAGCAGTATATGAGCCGGAGAAAGGGATCTTTCGTTGAACAGGAAAAAGATGGAGACAAAATTTTAATAGATTTCCACTGTAAATTTTATCTCTATCCCTTGTATGGAATATATGAGCAAGAAATTGTGGTATTTGTATTTCAAAAAATAAGGGAAGAGGGGATCACAGTACATAAATAAAATTTATTATAAAGATTTGGAACAGTCCTGTTCGCAGACTAACTAAAACGGAGTGCGGCAAAATCCAAACTTGATTTTACCGCACCCCGTTTTTATCGAAACATTCAAACTATATTTTTCAGCTCTGTCTTACCAAAGCTGGCAACGTCTTACTGCTCCACAGTATCCTCAGCTGCGCTCATCAGATCCTCGCCAAGCTCTGCCAGGTTGGCCACATCATCACCGTCACTGTTTTCCTTGGCAGCCAATGCTTCCTCAGGAACTGTGAAATCCACATCAGCGCTGTAGTCATAGACAGCTTCTATGTAAGCGTTAGAGATATTCATGGACAGTTCCGGCAGGATCATGTTGCCGTCCTCATCGGTGTCAGCCATGCTGTAAGAGAGGATGCTGGAAAGGGCGGTGAGATCACTGCCGTCCATATCCATGCGCATTTTAGCCAGCTGATAGGTCTCTGCGTTAATGTCAAATTCCATGTTGAACTGGAAACCGGACAGTACCATGCTAACCAGGGACATAGTCGCTTCATCTACCGTTTCTCCTGCGGCAGCCATCGCTTCCGTGATCATAGGCTCCAAGTCAGAGTAGGTGATGTTTAAAAGAAGCTGATAGCAGGAAACGCCGTTTACGTCCACAGCCTCTTCGCCCAAGGTGAAAGTACCGGGCAGGGCGGACAGATCGAAGGTATTTCCGTTCATCATCTCCATGATCTGATCAAACTGAGCCTTCAGCTGATCTCCGGGAAGGGCAGCGTACTCCCAGTCTTCTCCGGTGACCTTTGCAAAGGTGTCCAGCCCGCCTTCCTCATTGGGAACTACGTAGACGCTCATATCCATCTGTTCCTGTTCTTCCATAGCATTTACGCTCATGTTTCCTTCTAACTTTGCAGAGAGAGTGGAGGGATCGGAAGAATCCGTGATCTGGGTAGCTCCTGTAAGATCCGCTACAATGCCCATAGAAAGATCCTGGCTTTCTCCGGAGGGAAGGGCTGCGGACATGTCAAAGCCGAAATTCATGTCCATATCAATAGCAGCCTGTGTCAGGCTTGTGGAGGCCTCTGCGTATTTTTCCAGAATCTCCTCCGGAGTGGCAGCGCTGTCAAAACCTGTCAGCATCATGGAGGATGCGCCGAGAACCAGTGCAGAAAGCAATAAAGATTTTTTCATAAGCATAATCTCCTTGTAAAATATTTTGATTTTTGATAGCACAAGTATACTACGAACGGGAAAATGTGTCTATGATTTCTTTTGTTTTCCATGGAAAAATTTGTACTGAAAAAACCCATGCTTCAAGAAGCGTGACGAATCTTGCGAAAAAATTTACTTGAATCTTAAGGCGGTTATATTATAATAAGGACTTAGGAGCAGAAAAGATTACGGTTCAAGCCGTTTTCGGCGATGCAGAAAACAATACGAAGAAGGATAAGAAATTGAATTACGAAGAAGCAGTCAATTATATAGCGGAAGTGCCCAAGTTTACAAAGAAAAACAAACCGGAAAACACGGTGGAGCTTTTAAGACGGCTGGGGCATCCGG
>CAJLNC010000002.1 GCA_905207905.1 uncultured Lachnospiraceae bacterium
GCGGTTGATATTTGGAGCGGATAAAAGGGCAGGAGGACAGATCTTTATTGATGGGAAAGAGGTAAAGATAGAAAGTCCCAGAGATGCCATTGCAAATAAAATTGGATTTGTGACAGAAAACAGAAAAGAAGAGGGACTCTTCCTGCGCACCAGCGTGCGTATGAATACCGTGATGGTTGCGCTGAAAAAAATTCTGAGAATGAATCTGTTTTTTGATTTCAGGAAAGAAAAAGAGATCGCAGAGGATTATGTAAAGAAATTAAATACTGTAACGCCTCATGTAAACCAGCGGGTGATGTTTTTAAGCGGTGGGAATCAGCAAAAAGTGGTTCTTGCAAAATGGTTATTTTCTGATTCCAGAATCATTATTTTTGACGAGCCTACCAGAGGAATCGATGTGGGAGCAAAAAGGGAAATTTATGAGATTATTAATCAGTTGGCAGCGGAGGGGAAGGTAGTAATTGTGGTTTCTTCAGAAATGGAGGAAGTTATGGGGATTACAGACCGGATTCTGATCATGCATGAAGGCAAAATTGCTGGTGAACTTACGAAAAACGAATATTCTCAGGAAACCATCACGGAATATGCAGTAGGAGGGAAATAAAGATGCAGAAAAACAGTCCTATTAAAAAAATTGCCAAGATTGCGAATGATATGGGGGCGTGGCTCCTGATCATCGTAGTAGCACTTTTTCTTACATTTACAACCGATAAATTTTTAACCGCGGACAATATTTTAAATGTTCTTCGTCAGACAGCGGTGACAGCGATTACAGCCCTGGGGGCGTCCTTTGTAGTACTGGGAGGAGAGATTGATCTGAGTACTGGTATGGCATCCACACTGGCAGGATGCAATGCAGCACTGTTAATGACAAAACTGAACTTTGGCGTAATTCCTTCCATCATTGTTGCTGTGTTGATTGGTTGCCTTTGCGGTATGGTTACAGGATTGATTGTTACATATTTTAAAATTTCATCCTTCATGGCCAGTTTGGCTATGCAATATATCATTCAGGGTATTATTTTGATCACTACAAACAGTATGCCCATCACAGGACTTCCGGACAGCTTCATGGTTCTTGGGCGGGGATATGTGGGCAATTTTCTTCCGGTACCCATTATCATTATGGCAATTTTCTTTATTGTCGGAGCGATCCTTTTAAAGTACACCATTTTTGGACGTGGCGTTATGGCGATCGGTGAAAATGCAGAGGCAGCCAAGTTGTCAGGATTGAATGTCAATTTGACAAGAGTGGCCATGTTTGTAGTGTGCGGTTTTTGTTCTGCATTTGCAGGAATCGTACAGGCTTCGCGTATGTCTTCCGGTCAGCCCTCTTCCGGTACAGACCTGTCTTTGCAGGCACTGGCAGCCGTATATATCGGAGGTACGTTTAAAGGCAATATGCTCAATACCCTGGCCGGTGCTTTGGCATGGGGATTTGTAAACAACGGTATGAACCTGCTGGGGGTCAACGCATATTGGCAGAAGGTGGTTCTCGGTGTCGTGATTATCGTGGCAGTTGGATTTGATATTTTCCGGGCTAAGATGAGTACTGCAAAACACTAATGAAAGGCAGGTAAACTCATACGAAAAGCCTTGCAATAAAAGTTGAAAAATGAAAAGAAGTTATTATTTTTCTTAAAATATAGGAGGAAACAGAAATGAAAGTTGCTTACACTGCATGGACCTGGCTTCAAGATGAATACAATAACTGGGCACCGCCCAGTCCTTATCCGAAACGGGATTTTGAACAGTCTTTGAGAGATTTAAAAGACTGTGGATATCAATATATGGAGAATTTTAATGTCGTTGCAGATATTTATGAAAACGATAAGGAAGAATTTGATGCGCTGATGGAGAAATACGGAATTGAGTTTTCCTGTATTTACACTTACCTTACCGATAATCTGGAAAAAGATCTAAAGATTGGTGAGCGCTGTGCAAAATTTGCAAAAGAGCATAATTTTTCAATCATGAATCTGGAGATGCCAAGAAAGAAAATCGGACAGCCGTTGGATGAAGAGACAATGCTTGGGGTATGCAGAGCAGCGGATGAGATGGCGAAGGTCTGTAAAAAGTATGGTCTGCAGATGAATATGCATCCTCATTGGGGTACTTATGTGGAAACAGAAGCACAGATTGATTTTTTCCTGGAGCATGTAACAGAGGATATGAAACTCTGTCTGGATACTGCCCATACGACGCTTTGCGGGATGGAACCAAAATATCTGTATGACAAATATTTATCTGCAGGAAAAGTGGGATACGTTCATCTGAAAGATATTTCCGGGGCACCGGGAGAAGAAAGAGACTGCGTGGGCAAGATGGTTCAGGATCCAGAGTTGTATCGGGTAGCAGATCCAGCCTATCCACCCAGAAGATTCCGCGCACTGGGACAGGGAATTGTAGATTTTCCAGGTATCCTGGAAGTTTTGAAAAAACATGGCTATGACGGATTTTTGACCGTAGAGTTGGACTTTAACCGGGTCAATAATTATGAATCAGCAAGAACATCCAGAAAATATATCAAAGATATGCTTGGGCTGTAAAAAAGAAAGAACCAGAAGAAAGGAGGAAAGGAGTATGAGAAAAGCGTATATTTTCTATGGAGGTTGGGATGGACACGAACCGGAACAGGTAAGCGCAAGATTTAAACGAATGTTGGAAGCGGAAAATTTTGATGTGGTTCGTGAAGATAATATGAACCGTCTGGATGATGAAGAATTTTTAAGATCTATGGATCTGATTATTCCGCTTTGGACGCAAGGGTATCTTGGCGATTGTAGATGTTTTCGTCTTTGTGATGCCATTGCCTCCGGCGTTGGAATCGCAGGCTGCCATGGGGGAATGTGTGATGCGTTCCGTTGGAACATTGAGTATCAGTTTATGACAGGAAGCCAGTGGGTGGTTCATCCGGGTGATATCTGGTATCATCACTTATCTGATTTGGATCCGAAAAACATTGAGGAGGTAAATCGGGAGTATCCCAGCCCGGATGGTGCATTTGAGCGAGAATATGAGGTTCACTTTAAGAAAGGATGTTCTTCGCCTATCATTGAGGGTTTGGAAGATTTTAAAGTGAAGACAGAGCAGTATTATCTGCACCTGGATCCCTGTGTCAATGTGCTGGCAACCACTCAGGTAGATACATTAGGACCGCATACGCCGAATGGGATTGTAGAGATGCCGGTGGCATACACAAAGCTGTGGGGAAAGGGAAGAGTGTTTTACACTTCCATGGGACATAAAGATAATATCTTTGATATTCCCTCTGTGGGAGAGATGGTTCGCCGCGGGTTTCTGTGGGCTGCAAGAAAAGAAAAATAGGTTGTTTGTAAATTAAGAATATATTTAGAAAATTAGTCACAAGGAGGCTAAAATTATGCTTGCAAAAGGTGTTTTTGTTACAGATTACATGAAATTAGGACTTATGGACTATGATGTTCCAGAGCCAAAGTGGAATAAAGTGATGGTAAAGACGAAAGCCTGCGGCGTATGCTGCTGGGATTCCTGGCTGTATCGGGGCGTGAATGCTCCAGGCCCTATGCCTTATGTGATTGGCCACGAGGGAGTTGGCATTGTAGAGAAGGTCGGAGAAGGTGTTACTTCTCTGAAAGTGGGAGACAAGGTATTTTGTGCTTCCGGATGCAATGAGATGATGTGCGAATATTTTACTGTTCCGGAGGATGGGCTGGTAAAACTGCCGGATGACACAGAGGATTGGGCAAAAGCGGTATTGGAGCCCAACTGCTGTGTGGTAAACCTGTTAGATATTTCCCATATCAGGCCGGGGGATCATGTGGTGCTGGTGGGTGCCGGCTATATGGGATTAATGACTCTCCAGGGAATTATGAATGGCTCACCTGCTGGTCGTGTAACTGTATTTGAGCTTCGGGAAGACCGTAGAAAGATGGCAGAGGAATACCACCCCTATGAAGTGCTGGATCCGGAAAGTGAAGATGGAAAACGGGTGATTGCAGAAATTCAGGCAAAGGGAGGTGCAGATGTTTGCATTGATTTTGGGGCATCTGCTTCCGGTTTCCATTTAGCAGACTCTATGACCAAAGAAGCAGGAAAATTGATTGTTGGAAGTTTCCATCGCACAAAATTGGAGTTTGACGGATCAAAATGGCACTTAGGCGGGCTGACAGTGTACAATTTGTCTCCCATGAGCAATGCGCATTATCGAGAAATTATTCCAAGAACTTATGAATTGATCAAACGCGGTGTGTATGATCCCGCAAAATATATGACCCATACGGCTCATTACAAGGATGCGGAAGGCATGGAGTATCTGTTCCAGCGTGCAGTGGACAAGAAGGATGGATATATCAAGGGAGCAGTGTTGTTTGATTGATTAAATAGGTATAAGAATAAGACAAAAACGGCAGGGCAGGAGGGGAACCGCTTGCCCTGCCAGGTGTTTGATCAATTACAGTATCAAATATATCTACCAAAATTAAGAAGAGTTGGAACACGCATCATATTGAGGAGGAAAAATTATGTCAGGAAAATTTCCAAGAACGATGGTGGGTGGAGTATCCCTACCGCGGATGATTATTGGATGCAACTGGATTTCCGGTTTTAGCCACAGAAGTGCAGCAGGGGATACTATGATCAGGGAACGCCATCATAGTCCCGAGAGTTCGGCGGCTATTTTTGAGACTTTTATGAACGAGGGGGTAAACGCAGTGCTGGGGCTGTTTGGAACAGATCCCAATCTTCGGAAAGCAGTAGATCTGGCTCAGGAAAAAACGGGAAAAGAAATGATCATTATTGACGAGCCGATACTGAATATGGATGACACACCGATGGCAAGACATGAGGCGGAGCTGGAAATTAAAGAATGTGCAAGGCGGGGAGCAAAATTTTGTCTGCCATTACATTCCTGTATCGAACAGTTAGTGAATAAAAACACAGAAACTATGGATCGTCTGCCGGATTATCTGAAAATGATCCGTGACGCAGGGATGATTCCTGGTTTGTCTGCCCATATGCCGGAAGTGATCCAGTATGCAGATAAAAATGAATATGATGTGGAAACTTATATTCAGATTTTTAACTGCATGGGATTTTTAATGCAGGTGGAGATTGAAAGTGTGGCTAAGATCATCCATGCTGCCAAGAAACCGGTGCTTACCATTAAACCCTGTGCAGCTGGAAGAACCACCCCCTATGTGGGGTTGAATTTCTGTTACAATACGATTCGTCCTCAGGATATGGTGGCAATCGGATGCTTTAACACGAATGAGGCGCTGGAAGATATGGAATATGCCAGAGCTGCGATTGAAAGACGGCTTCCAGACGTATCTCATAGAAATAGTCCTTTATCTACCAGTGTGATAAAAGGATGCGTATAATCGTCATTCTTTGCCGGTAATTGGGGAAAATGAATAAGTGATACTTGTGAGGCTATGTTTTTTAGGTTATAATTTTGTTACAAGTAGTACTTTTTTCGGGGGGGGGGTAAAATGAGAGTAACGATAAAAGATATTGCAAGGGAGACCGGCTTGTCGCCAACGACAGTCTCTATTGTTTTAAATAATAAGCCTCACCGTTTGTCGGAAGAAACCAGGCAGAGAGTTTGGGAAATTGCAAAGAAAATGAATTATCGCCCCAACAGTATGGCGGCCAGTTTAAAAACTAAAAAGACAAAAACGGTTGGGATGATTATATCTAGTTTTACGGATGCCTATTATGGTGAATTAGTAAGCGGCGCAGAGGAAAAATGTCTGCAGGAAGGTTATGCGCTGATTACCTGTACAGAGGATGCTTCCAATCCCCAATATATCAATTTGCTGATTGATAGAGGGGTTGACGGGATTATTCTTTCGGGAAGCGGTTTTTATCGTGATAAGAGACAGGAATTAGTAGAATATATTCAAAGCTTTGGGATTCCGGTTGTTTCAGCAGATTCTTTGATGCAGGCGGATAAAGTAATGAATGTTTGTTCTGACAACCTTTTAGGAGGCTATCGGGCAACTGCCCATTTGTTGGAATTGGGACATACAAAAATTGGCTGTATTACCGGTCCTATTGAGCGAGAGGGCAATAATGGTTCTGCCAGCCGGAGATACCAGGGCTATCGAACAGCCCTGAAGGAATATGGCATTCCATTTCAGGAGCGTTATGTTGCGCATGGAGAATTTAATATAAGATCTGGGATGGAATGCACGCCGCACCTGATTGAACAGGGAGTTACAGCAATTGTTGCGGCCAATGACCTGTGTGCATACGGCATCTATAAATGGGCAAAAGAACACCACGTCCGTATTCCAGAGGACTGTTCTGTTATTGGATATGATGATATTCAGTATTCAGATTTTTTTAATCCCAGTTTGACTACGATACGTCAGCCAGCTCACAAAGTGGGGTATGAGGCTGCCCGGAAAATTATAGAGTATACGGATGACGGAGAGGGTTTCGTACAAGAAGATATCATTTATCAGCCGGAATTGATTATAAGAGAAAGTACCTGTGCGCCGGGAAAGGGCAGATAAATTTTGTCCTTTTGTTTGCAGATGAGGCGTAAAGAATGGATATGGATGGTTTTTTCTTGAAGGTTGCGTTTTGTTAGTATACATAGAAGGAGAAGGATATGAAAAAAGATCGTTTACTTAATCCGGAAATATTAAAAGAAGTTGCAGCTTTGGGGCATACAGAGTATTTTTGTATTGCAGATTGTGGTTTGCCAGTACCAAAGGGAGTAAAAGTGATCGATGTTTCTGTAACAGCAGGAATCCCTGGATTTTTGGATGTATTAAAAGCGGTAGAAAAAGAATTGGTAGTAGAATCATGCATTCTTGCAGCAGAGATTGAAACTGTAAATTCCAAACTTCTCTCAGAGGTAAAGGAAGTACTGGGAGAGATGCCGGCGGAATTGCTTCCCCATGAGGAGTTCAAGAAACTGACTGCGGGTGCAAAATGCATCGTGCGCACAGGAGAAACTTCTTCCTATGCCAATATTATTTTGGTCGGCGGTGTTAATTTTTAAAATAGAACTTTTGATAATGGTACGGTATAGGGGATGCTGCCTGTTTTATTCTGGAGCATCTCCTTTTTGTGATTTTACAGGATAGAAAATTGCCAGCAGGGGTGAAGCACACTTTGGACTAAGCATTCTGCTAAAACTTAGATTTTCACAATTCTTACATAATTTCATCACGAATTGAACACATTTCCAACAACAAATAAACACAATTCCAACTTAAAATATCCTTATAACTTTATTAAATGCAAAGGAGTATTACAAGATGGAAAAGATTCAGTCAATTCAAACAGCAAAGAAGAAAGTTCTTGCAGTGTGGTTTGCCGCAGCTTTGATGGTAACCTGGGCGCTGTGGTTTCCAATGGCCGTACATGCTGCAGGCGATGTCACCATGAGTACCGACTACCCAGGGATTTCCTTGAAACCCGGAGATTCTGCCAGCTTTCCATTGTATTTGATTAGCGGAGAAGATACGGAACTGGATGTAAAGCTTACTGCAGATTCCCTGCCGGAAGGCTGGGAGGGTTATTTCCGCGGCAGTGACAGCCATGTGAGTCAGGTACACGTGTCTGCCGGGCAGACGAAGGAGGAAAGCCCGGAATTAAGCTATGCACTGACGATACCGGAGGAGGTAGAAGAGGGAGAGTATCAGGTGGTATTGAAAGCGGATGGAGGCATGGGAAATACTGCAGCACTGCCTCTGACGATTCAGGTAACCAAGGAAGAGGCTGGATCCGGCAACTTTACAGCAGAATATCCGGAGCAGCAGGGGGCCACAGGAACCAGCTTCAGTTTTGATACCACGCTTGTAAACAACGGAATTTCCTCTCAATCCTACAGTCTTTCCGCCAAGGCGCCGGAGGGATGGCAGGTGAACTTCACACCTTCCGGTGAGACAAATCAGGTGGCCAGTCTCCCGGTGGACGCAGGTTCCAGTCAGGGGATCACTGTGGCTGTAATTCCAGGGGAACAGGTGGAACAGGGTACGTATACTGTTGACTGTACTGCAGTGTCTGCCAGCGAGACATTGAAGCTCCAGCTTCAGATAACGATTACAGGGACCTATGATGCTGTGCTTACCACTCCCACCGGAAACCTGAGCATGGATGCTTATGCGGGCGAGGAGACTCCTATTACTTTAAGCATTCAGAACACAGGAAATGTTGCACTGGAAAATCTGCAGCTTACCAGCTCTGCATCTACAGACTGGAATGTGCGGTTTGATGAGACAACGATCGATTCTTTGGAAGCGGGTGCTACAAAAGAGATCACAGCCTACATACAGCCAGCGGAAAATGCGGTGATCGGAGATTATGTAACGTCCATTACTCTGAGCAATGACCAGGTTTCTCAGGAGATGGATCTGAGAGTGTCTGTGAAGAATCATACTACTTGGGGATTAGCAGCAGTAGGGATTATCGTGGTTCTGTGTATTGGTCTTGGGATGATCATTCGCAAATACGGGAGACGGTAATTATGACAGATAATAAGGATATCATTACGATCAATGATTTGACCAGGGCTTATGGAGAGAAGGTAGCGGTAAATCATCTGAATCTTTCCATTCATCAAGGGGAAGTGTTTGGACTTCTAGGCCCCAATGGAGCAGGAAAGACCACTACCATTCTCATGCTTCTGGGGCTGACAGAGCCTACTTTGGGGAGCGCTTCCATCGCAGGGCTGGACTGCACCAGAAATTCCATAGGTGTAAAGCGTATCACCGGTTACCTGCCGGATAATGTGGGGTTTTATCCGGATATGACCGGACGGGAGAATTTACGATTTACCGGACGGCTCAACGGACTTTCTGAAAAGGAGATAGAAGAAAAAATTCAGAGGCTGCTGGAGAGGGTGGGAATGACCCATGCAGCAGATCAGAAAACAGGGACTTATTCCAAGGGTATGCGGCAGAGGCTTGGAATTGCAGATGTGCTGATGAAGGATCCGCAGGTGATCATTATGGATGAGCCGACACTGGGGTTGGATCCGGAAGGAATGCGGGAATTTCTGCATCTGATTAAGGAGCTGTCTGTGGAGGATGGGAGAACGGTATTGATTTCCTCCCATCAGCTTTACCAGATTCAGCAGATCTGTGACCGGGTAGGCATTTTTGTATCCGGTAGCCTGGTGGCCTGCGGGCGTATCGAAGAGTTGGGAAAGCAGATTGCTATGGAGGGACATTTTGTTCTGGAAGTGGAAGCTGAACCGTGTGATGACCGATTTTTAGGGTTCATTCACAGTCTCTTGGGAGTGATTGGTATAGAAAAAGAGGGAAGTAAGTTTATTGTCCAGTCAAGCCGGGATCTGAGAAAAGATATCACAGGTTTTCTTGGAACCCACGGATATACAATGCTGCACCTGCGTCAAAAGGGCGGAGACTTGGATGAGATTTACCGGTGCTATTTTGAAAAGGCAGAACAGGAGGAGAAGCAGAATGGAACAAAGAAAAGCGGCAGACGTTTCGCTCCAAGGCGGTAACGGAGGCTCTGACTGTGCTGAACTGAAAGGACAAAACAGGGAGGCTGAAAGGGAAACCCTGAGCAGTGATGTCAAGCCTGACGGCTGGGACAGAAAAGAGATATTGGAAAGAAGAGAGCAGAAAACAGGGCTGGAAAGTCAGAAACGAAAAAAAGTCCAGACGGCCAGGCAGGTGAGCAGCCATAGTCTGGCAGCTCTTTATCGGAAGGAAATGACGGATCATATCACCAGTCGAAGATTTGTGATCATTATGCTTTTGGTGACAGCCACCACCATTGCCAGTATTTACGGAGCTTCTGTGGGATTGCCGGAAGCTTTGGAAAGCAACCGTGATTTTGTGTTTCTGAAGCTGTACACCACAGGAGGCAATTCGATTCCTTCCTACATGGCGTTTATCGCATTGATCGGACCTTTTGTGGGGCTGATGCTGGGGTTTGACGCCATTAACAGTGAAAGGAATAACGGTACCCTGAATCGTCTGCTGTCTCAGCCGATTTATCGAGATTCTGTGATCATTGGAAAGTTTCTGGCCGGGATTTCTCTGATTTCTATTATGGTAATTTCCACAGGGGTTCTGATTGGTGCGGCTGGATTTTTACAGATTGGGATTGCCCCCAGCGGTGAAGAAGTGATTCGGGTTTTAGTATATCTGTTTTACACGATTGTGTACATTGGATTTTGGCTGGCGATCTCTATGCTGTTTTCTGTAGTGTGCAGGCATTCTGCCACTTCGGCTTTGGCATCCATTGCCCTTTGGATCTTCTTTGCTGTCTTTATGAGTCTTCTTGCCAGTATTACTGCAAATGCTCTGTTTCCGGTATCGAATCAATATGATGCGATGGTAAACTCCATGAGCAATTATAACTGTGAATTGTATCTGAATCGTATTTCTCCCTATTACCTGTATGGGGAGGCTGCCAGCACTATTTTAAATCCAGCGGTGCGTGCCGTAAATGCAGTGACGGTTTCCCAGCTGGTAGGAGCTATTTCCGGCTATCTGTCTCTGGGACAGAGCCTGCTTCTGGTGTGGCCTCATCTTTTGGCTTTGGCAGCTCTGACGTTGGCGGCGTTTGCTATCTCGTACGTAAAATTTATGCGTCAGGAGATCAGGGGAAATTAGCAGGATATTTTAATGCCGGGTTGCTGCTGCCCTTTAGTGCATTCCGCCAGCAGGCTGGAGAGCCGGACGGGCTCCAGGACACAGCTGCAATCTCAAAGAAATAAGACTTTACACCCTATTACCCTTATGCTATGATATCAGAAAAAGGAGGAAGCAGTATGACAGACAGCGAAAAGCTTGATTTACTTTTATCTGAAATGCAGGGCATGAAAGCAGAAATGCAGGGCATGAAAGCAGAAATGCAGGACATGAAAGCGGAAATGAAAGACCGGCTTTCTGTCGTCGAGGATAAGGTTTCCGCCCTTGAAAACAAGGTAGTAAATATCTCATTGCATATTGAAAATGTTACGGATAAAAATATCCAGCTGATAGCGGAAAACTTTATCGAGTTGACCAAGAAACTCAATGCAGCAATTCCTGCAGCTGATAAGAACTTAGCTTATGAAATAAAGGTCAATTATTTGACGGAAAGGGTGCAGAAGCTGGAAGAACAGGTTGCAGAACTAATTTCCAAAACAGCATGATGTTGCAGCCATTGTCTTAAAATCAAAAATGGTCAATCTGCAGAGCCGAAAAAGGCGTTAGAATACGGAGATGTTATGAGAATACTGGGGTTTTTCAAAATCATTCTCTGTGTATTGACAAAGGTTTGAAGGATACGTATTTAAAGTGGCAGCTTGAGATCACAGTTAAATAATGAAAAAACAAAAAAATCTAAACATAGCAAGGTGAATTACGGCCAGGCTTTTGGGAGTGTCAAAAATCATTTAACCAAATGATTTTGCGGCACTCCCATTTTTATAGGCAATTCTTTTTTATTTAACCATGGGATTGTAAAAAACAGGAAATGCTTTTATAATGAATTTGATAAAAGAGCCGGATGATGTTACCGGAATACCGGAACCTATTCGGACATGGGCAGACGGCTGCAAAAGAGGCGGCCGACAACTGCCGGAGAGGAAGGACAGGATGAAAAAGAAACCCCATTCAAGCTGCGAGCTCTGTGCCAATTATGTATATGATGAGGATTACGAGGCGTATGTGTGCGATGTAAATCTGGATGAGGATGAGATGGTGCGATTTTTGTCAGACAGTTATTATGACTGTCCTTATTACCGCAATGGTGATGAGTATGCGGTAGTGAGAAAGCAGATGTAGGAGGAGAATATGAAAAAAATATTAGTTGTTATTGATATGCAGAATGATTTTGTAGACGGGGCGCTGGGAACGCCGGAGGCGGCAGGCATTGTGGATGCGGTGGTGAAAAAGATCCGTTCTTATGAAGGAGAAACTGTCTACGCCACCAGAGATACGCATCAAAGAGATTATCTCAACACCCAGGAGGGGAAGAATCTTCCAGTGGAGCACTGCATTGAGGGAACCAAGGGCTGGGAGCTGAATGATCGAGTGGCAGAGGCACTAAAGGATGGGAAGGTGATTGACAAGCCCACTTTCGGTTCTGTGAATCTGGTACATGAGCTGTCCCAGATTGGCGCCAGAGAGGAAGTAGAGATCGAGCTGGTTGGACTTTGTACCGATATCTGTGTAGTGTCCAACGCGCTGCTGTTAAAGGCAGCTATGCCGGAGGTGAAGATTTCTGTGGATGCGTCCTGCTGTGCAGGAGTCACTCCGGAGAGCCATAATGCAGCTTTGAAGACTATGGAAATGTGCCAGATCCAGGTGCATTGACGGGGAAGGATAGATGAAAGAGAAAAGGAGAGCACAGGTGCAGCAGCAGACAGAGCAGCAGTCTCAAAATCAGGGCCGGTCCAAAGCGCGGCTTTCAAATCAGCAACCGACACAAGACGAAGCCCATGGGGAAACAGGAAAGCAGATGCAGCAGGCCAAAATCAAGGCAGCTGTATTGGCAGATGCATTGCCCTACCTGCGTGACTTTAATCAGAAGATCATGGTGATCGGCTATTTTTGCAGCAATTTTTTAAGCGGGCAGCAGGAGCAAATGGTGATGCAGGACATTGCACTGCTTAAAAGTGTGGGGATGAAGCCAGTCATTGTGCATGATTCCAGAATTGGAGCGGATAAGTTCCGGGAAAATAAGCGTTTTGCCAAGCTGGTGGAGCTTTGCGGTGTAAAGGCAGTAGGGATCTGTGGTACAGATGAGGAGACTATCCGGATGACCCTGGAGCATGGATATATCCCTGTGATCACTCCAAACGATATTGATACGGAGATGCTTAACCTGGATCCGGGAGATACGGCAAGGGAGATTGCGCTGATGCTTCAGGCGGAAAAACTGATCTATTTAAGCAAATATCCCGGGATTACCTGGTCAGAAGGAGAACAAAAGGTTCTTTCTATGACGGTTTCAGAGTTAAAATGGTATCTTAAGGAGCAGCAGCTTACTCCTGATTTTTCCAGGAAAATCAGCAATATTCTTCTGGCCCTGGAGGGAGGCGTGCGAAGAGCCCACCTGATTGATGGGAAGATGGAGCATGGCCTTTTGCTGGAACTTTTCAGCGTGTTGGGCGTTGGAACGGTGATCATGGGAGATGACCGGGAATTATACCAGCATGAAAAGGGAAGAAGATGAAGCGTTTTAAGTATTCAGGTGAAGGCGCAGGAAATGAAATGCTTCAGGAACCTGGGCGAAAGGATTAGAAGATAGAATCACAAGACAAAACGCTTCAGAATGGATACAAAAAAATAGAACCTGTGTGTATCAACAGCAGGAAAGAATAAATAGGAAACAGCGGAGGAAGCCATTTATGGACAGTATTATCATAGGAATTGCGGGGGGAACCGGATCAGGAAAGTCTACCTTTACCAATCGTTTAAAGAAAGAGTTTGGAGAAAATGTGGCAGTAGTTTATCATGATAACTATTACCGCAGACAGGATGAGATTCCCTTTGAAGAGCGGAAAAAGGTAAATTATGACCATCCGGATTCTCTGGAAACAAATCTTTTGGTGGAGCATTTAAAGCTGCTGAAAGCTGGGCAGGCGGTGGACTGTCCGGTTTATGATTACAGTAAGCATAACCGCTCTGACAAGATTCAGCATATTGAACCCAGGAAGGTCATTTTGGTGGAAGGAATTCTGCTGCTGGAGGATCCCAGAGTTCGGGAGCTGATCGATATTAAGATTTTTGTGGAGGCAGATGCGGATGAGAGGATTATTCGCCGAATCGTCCGTGATGTGAAGGAACGGGGGAGGGATCTGGACAACATTGTGACTCAGTATCTTACCACGGTAAAGCCTATGCATTACTTATATGTGGAACCCACCAAGGGAATGGCGGATATCATTATCAACAGCGGGATGAATGATGTAGCCTTTGACATTGTGAGATCTAAGATCAGGCTGCTGCTGAAACCGGAGAATGCGTAGGAGGAATGCGCTTTGAATCAGAAGGAAATTGCCAGACTTGCAGGAGTATCTGTAGCCACTGTTTCCGAGTAATTAATAATGACAAGAATGTATCTGATGGGACACGATGAAAGGTGGAAAATATACTCAAGCAACAATCTTATGTTACTAATGTTAATGCTAGAAATTTACGAACAGCACGAACGCAAATGATTGGTGCATTTAAAGCTATTAAAGATATGCATTTAGATATTCCTGGTGATATTTCACTAATTGGGTTTGAAGACTTTTCTTTGGCTGATTATTTATCGCCAGGGATTACCTTGCTTCAGCATCCAGCGTATGAAATGGGAGAGATCTCTGCAAAAACGTTATTCGAAAGATTAGAGCATACCTGTGGTGGAGCCGCATTTTTCTGGATTAACAAAGGCATATGAAAGCTATGAATTTTGGTATAATGGAATCATCATTTTGAAAAGAGGCGAAGGTACAATGGAAGAAAAAATTGTATTTTGTAGGGGAGGCGGCTGTACGGCCAAGCTGGGGGCAGGGGTGTTAAGCCGGGTGCTGGAGTGTCTGCCCAAAGGGCTGAAGGATGAGCGCCTTCTTATTGGTTTTGACAGCAAGGATGATGCGGCTGTATATCAGGTGGCAGAGAATCTGGCTATTGTGCAGACGTTGGATTTTTTTCCGCCAATGGTGGAGGATCCGTATACCTTTGGAAAAATTGCGGCTGCCAATGCCCTCAGCGATATTTATGCCATGGGGGGAGAGGTAAAGACTGCTTTGAATATTGTTTGTTTCCCGGAAACGATGGATTTGAACATACTTGGGGAGATTATGCGGGGCGGTTCGGAAAAGGTGATTGAGGCCGGAGGGACTCTGGCCGGAGGCCACTCCATTGCAGATAGCGATGTAAAATATGGTTTGTCGGTAATGGGAACGGTAGATCCGAAAAAAATCTATCCCAATAATCAGGGACGCCCGGGAGATGTACTGGTTTTAACTAAGGCATTGGGCGTTGGCATTCTCTGTACGGCGAACCGGGTGGGAGAGGCTTCCCAAGAAGCCATGGAGGCTGCCATTGCTTCCATGACTACTTTAAACAGAAAAGCTTCTGAAGCCTGCAGAGCGTATGAGATCCATGCCTGTACAGATGTTACGGGATTTGGATTTTTAGGACATCTTCATGAGATGATGGATGGGAAATTATCCTGTCGGATTCAGGCAAAGCAGGTTCCTGTTTTTGAGGAAGCACTGGTTCATGCCGATGAATTCCTGCTTACGGCGGCTGGTCAGAAAAACAGGAATCATGTGGAGGCGTATGTGGATTTCCAGGGGATTTCTTTTGCTATGGAGGAGGTGCTTTTTGATCCGCAGACTTCCGGTGGGCTTCTGATTGCCCTGCCTGGAAAGGAAGGACAGCAGCTGCTGGCAGATCTGAAGGCGTTGGGACTTCCGGCAAATATTGTGGGAGAGATCTTGGAGAGACAGGAAAGGGAGATCACAGTGTGCTGATCCTTTAGAAAAAAGAGCAAAACAGCAATAGCGTTATATGGGGGCGGTCAGTAAACAAAATAGAGAATGCGAACAGATAACAAATAGCAGATGACAGGAGGATGACAGTATGATTCAAGTAAATGCAATGGGAGATACCTGTCCCATCCCGGTAGTAAAAACGAAGAATGCCATTAAAACGTTAAATGGTGCAGGCGTGGTAGAGACGCTGGTAGACAATGAGATCGCCGTTCAGAATCTTGCCAAGATGGCGAAGCAGAAGGGATATCAGGTGAAGTCTGAAAAGATGGGAGAGCAGCAGTACAAGGTGATTATGACCATCGGGGAGGCGTCAGAAGAGACAGAGAAGTCTTCCGCAGAGGAACCGGAAGTCTGTCTGCCGGATGGACGGAGAGATACGGTGATTGTGATTTCTTCCTCTAAGATGGGGGAAGGAAACGATGAGCTGGGAACGGTGCTGATGAACGGTTTTCTCTATGCCATCGGACAGCAGGATACTCTGCCCAAAACCATGCTGTTTTACAATGGAGGGGCAACTCTGACCTGTGAAGATTCTCCGGCTCTGGAGGATTTAAAATCTCTGGAAGCCCAGGGGGTGGAGATCCTTACCTGCGGCACCTGCCTGAACTATTATGGACTGTCGGATAAACTGAAGGTGGGAGAAGTGACCAATATGTATGTGATTGCAGAGAAGATGACCCAGGCCTCCCGCCTTGTAAAGCCATGAGGGAGCCGATGATTTACCTGGACAATGCAGCCACCACCTTTCAGAAGCCGGAGACCGTCAGGCGGGCGGTTTGGGATGCCTTTTCTTATATCGGCAATGCAGGCAGAGGCGTTCACGGAGCAACCTTAGAGGCGGCCCGGACTATTTACGGAACCAGGGAGCTTCTGGCCAGGCTGTTTCATGTGAAAGATCCTTCCCGTATTGCGTTTACCTGCAATGCCACAGAGAGCCTGAATACGGCTATTTCCGGTCTGTTTCATAAGGGGGATCATGTAATTACCACGGTGTGCGAACACAACTCTGTGCTGCGCCCTTTATACCGTAAGGAGGCTCAGGGGATGGAACTTACGATTGTCCCCACTGTCTTTGCAGAACCAGAAGAAAGAATAGCCGGCTTTTTGGACTATGAGTTTCTGGAACAGTCCTGGAGACCCAATACAAAAGCTATTGTAATCACCCATGCCTCTAATCTTACAGGAAATGTGACGGATCTTAAGCGGGTGAGCGCTTTTGCAAAGGACAAAGGACTGCTATTGGTGGTGGATGCCTCCCAGACTGCGGGAGCCTGGCCCATTGATATGGAAGAGCTTGGCATCGATGTGCTTTGTTTTACCGGTCATAAAGGGCTTTTGGGTCCCCAGGGGACCGGTGGAATCTATGTGAGGGAAGGTGTTTTGCCTACTGCCTTAAAGGTGGGGGGAAGCGGAGTCCACAGTTATGATAAAAAACATCCGGATCAAATGCCGACAGCCCTGGAGGCAGGCACGTTAAATGGACATGGGATTGCAGGCCTTCATGCAGCGGTGACGTATCTTCTGGAGACAGGGGTTTCCAGTATCCGCAGGAGGGAACAGGAGCTTTTGCATTATTTTGTGGAGGAAGTCTCAAAAATACAGGGAGTCACCTTGTATGGGGATCCAAAGCTTTCCAGGAGAACTGCTATTGCGTCTGTCAATATCAGGGATTTGGATTCTGGCGCAGTCAGCGACTGGCTGTGGGAGGAGAAGCAGATTGCCACCAGAGCAGGCGCTCACTGCGCCCCACTAATGCATCAGGCCCTTGGTACTGTGGAGCAGGGAGCAGTGCGTTTTAGTTTTTCTCATTATAATACCATGGAGGAAGTGGAGACAGCTATCCGGGCTATTCGGGAGCTGGCAGAATAGGAAGGGACAATGCGAGAGAAAAGACAACAGCTGGTGATCACCTTTGCCACCACTACAGGGGCGATGGCTATGGAAAAATTCTGCATGGAGCAGAAGATCGCAGGGAGGCTGATACCGGTACCCCGGGAGATCAGAGCAGGCTGCGGGCTGGCCTGGAAAACAGAGCCGAAGCTCCGGGAAAGTATGGTGGAAACGCTTCGAGATCACGGACTTACATGGGAAGAAATGTATGTACTGGAGCTGTAGCGGATGGAGCCTGTCTACATGGAATATAACAGAAAATGCAAAGGATCTTTCCGGGAGAAAAAGTGTAAGCCTTCGTACATGGAAACGGGGGTTTCCTAAAAAGCGGGACACTTTTACCGGAGATTCTGTAAAAAAGAATCATTTTTTCGATGCCCGCATATTTTATAAAAAAGATATGCGGGTATTAGTATGGCAAAAATTGTGATAGATGCAGGGCACGGCGGAGAGGAGCCTGGAGCGGTTTACCAGGGCCGCAAAGAAAAGGATGACAATCTGGCGCTGGCTTTGGCAGTTGGCAGAATCCTGGAGGACAACGGGGTGGAGGTGACTTTTACCAGGACAGAGGACGTTTACCAGACACCCTTTGAGAAAGCCCAGCTGGCCAACAAAGAGGATGCTGATTTTGTGATTTCCTTCCACAGAAACTCCAGTCCGGAGGATAACCAGTATTTTGGCGTAGAGACGCTGGTATACAACCACTCCGGAAAAAAAGTGGAGATGGCAGAGGCCATTAACCGGGAACTAGAGGAACTGGGATTTCGCAATATTGGAGTAAAAGAACGCCCGGGGCTGGTAATCCTAAGACGTACCAAGGCGCCTGCTCTGCTGGTCGAAACAGGATTTTTGAATACAGACAGAGATAATGCGCTTTTTGATGAAAAATTTGACGCTATTGCCCAGGCCATTGCCAATGGAATTCTGGAAGTGGCAGAGGATAGAGGTATTGGCAGAGGCGGGGCGGAAAATGATGAGTTTTCGTTGGAAACGGAAAGAGCAACAAAGAATGCGTTTTCACGAAACAGCAGCGCAGCACAGGTCAATGAAGTTTCCCGGGCCAATGCAAAAGCAGCTGATGAGTTCTTATCAGATGCTGAGAAAACTACCGGTGATCCAATGACTGGGGAGAACGCTGGCACTGTGAAACATGACATGGCGGGAGGTCCCCTTTATCAAGTTCAGACCGGAGCCTTTCGGAATCCGGAGTATGCCCAGGACATGGTGTATCAGCTTTCTATGCAGGGATATCCGGTATTTCTGCTTCAAGAGGACGGCCTGTTTAAGGTTCGGGTGGGAGCCTTTCGCCAGCTGGATAATGCAGTAAAAATGGAAACAGCATTGCGGTCAAGGGGATACAGTACTTTTATTGCACACTAAAGTTTTTATGCCCGCCGGCAACTAGCCAAGCAGCCGCATTGTGCGGATCCAGGGTCAAGGCCGCAAGGGCAAAGTCTTGGTAGCCTGCTGCGCTGCAAAGTTTGAGGTATTTTCCCACATCTCTTTGATACGGTATCCGGTTCTGTATGCTCCCCAATTTGCAGCGCTTTGGCTCAGAGACAATTTTGAAAGGCTGTTTGTTATGAACAAACAAGGCTGCGTTTTTCCCTTAGTTCAATAGTGGAGACGCTGCGAAAATACCGGTTTCTGATTTGGCATTAATCTGAGGAAACAAACTCGTAGGCTCCGTAAACCGGCCCAAGAACTGTTCCCAGACATTCCAGGCAATCAGAAGGGCTTACCACAATATCCGGATCCATTACATTTAGAGAACAGAGGCGGCAAAGGCTGTGGGTTTGGTAAAGCGCCTTGATATAATAAATATCGTTGAGGCGGAACAGGCCGATTTCATTGTGCTCAGCAGGGGTACGTTTTAAGGCCAGAATATCGTATTTTTTAAATACGGGCTGATAATTGTCTACCTGAATTTGAAAGCAAAAATCCATGCCCTCTAATTCATATTTTCGTTTGAATTTGATGGAATGGCTGTGATCCTGAAGAAGAAAACCGGTATTGATTTTTCGAACGCCTGGAAGGAGACAGGGAAATTCGATCCATTCTTCGGCAAGCTTTCGTTCGTATTCTTCACAAATAATCATGTGGATCAGCCGCTTGCTCTGTCTTGTCAGAACTTTATATTTTTTTATGGCATCTATCTCAGCGGGAGTTAGATTCCTGCCGAAATGGCTTTGAATCTGGTTGGTTGGAAGGTAATCCTGGTAAAGATAATTAGCATCAATGCCAAGGGTCTGGATGAGGGCGATCAGAATATCCGGCTTGGGATAGCTGACGCCATTTTCATAGTTAGCAATGGCAGAGGGAGTTACGTGTATTTTTTTTGCAAGATCATTTCTGGTAATATTTAACTCCTGGCGTCTAAACCGCAGTTTTTCGCCGATTTCCATAAGAACACCTCCTTAAATTTCGATTAGTGCTTAATGGTAGTATGCTACAATTTTCTTGTAAAATCAATATCTGTTACAAGAAAATTGTTGACAAGCAGAGAAATTAGGCGTAGACTGTACTGCACCTGCGGATAATAGTGCAGGAAGAAAGGGAGGATTATGAGAATGAGAGATAAGGCTATGGATGTGCTGCTGCGGATTGGAATGCCTGCAGGTTTGAAAGGAATGGTTTATATTTGTGATGCATTGGAATTGTTTGATACAGATCCTTATTATGCTGACGGTAAAATCAGCGTACTGTATTCCGAGATCGCAAAGAGGCGTGAGTCTACGCCGTCTGGAGTGGAGCGATCCATACGCCATGCCTTTGAAACAGCCTTAGCGAAAGGCGATAGGGAACTATTGGAGAGATATCTGGATACCGTGAATACTCAGAATTCGAATCTGATGAAAAGCCTTTATTTTCGGCTGCGTCAGGAGGAGAGAAAGAACTATGGGGCTGCAGATTGCAGTGCGGAGAGCTGCAAAATGAAAAAACAAATTTATCATGAAGCCATGAACGTATTTCTCTGTGAATTGGAGAAAGCATTGACTGAGAAGATCGAGCTTCATGATCTGGAAGCCCAGATGGTATCAAGATAAGGGGCTGCTTCGGAAATTGGACAAAGGAGAATGCCGCATTTTTCGGGCAGCCCATAAATTTTTTTGTTTTTGATTATAGGATTGCAAAGTCATTATTTGCATAAGCAGTTTAAAAGTGTTCTTTCCTATATAATATGCGATAGAATTTGCTGGAATAGTTCGAACTTTGATAGCATTCATGTACAAGGATAGGATTCTTGCTTGATTCCGCAATATGGTGTGTTTAGTTGTGCTCATTTGACGCAAGTCAGTGGAAACTGTTGGCTTAAGTGGCAGGTTCGCTGCGGATGTAAGATGTGAGAACAGGGAGAAAGAGATTCATAAACCGGCTGATCCAGAGATAAAATAGCAATATAGAGGAAAAGGCCGGAGTCCAAGATGAAGTGGAAACAAGCAGGAATCAGAACAGGAAGCAGAAGAAAAATGGAAAGAGGAGCCGGCAATGTGCTTAAAAGAAGAGCCGGGCGGAGGACACAGGCAGGGATCAGATCAGGACTTGTGTGGGGAGCTGCGGTGCTGCTTTTGGGGACTACAGGAGGAACGACTTTCGGCAATGAGAGCGTGCCGGCGGGACGTGAACTTTTGCCGGATGTGCTGCACAGAATCAGCAGATACTGCAGCGCCAGAGTGGAGTATCAGTTTGGCGGCAATCGGGAAATTTTAGATGGGAACACCATTGTGGAGTGGATCTTGTACGATGAAGTTACAGGGACGATCTCGCTGGATGGAAAGAAAATAGAAGATTATGTGGCAGGATTGGCAGAGAAGTATGATACCTATCAGAAGCCCCGAAGGTTTCAAACCTCTGCCGGGGATACGGTCACAGTAAACGGGGGCAGCTACGGCTGGCTGCTGGATCAGAAACAGGAGGCCTATGTGCTGGAACATCTGATTCGCAGCGGAGCCAGACGGCAGCGAACTCCTAAATTTGCTCATACAGCGGCAGGATGGAGCCACAGTGATCTGGGAGATACTTATGTGGAAATCGATCTGACGAACCAGCAGGTGTGGCTGTATGTGGATGGGGTGCAGGAGGTAGCTTCAAGCTGTGTCTCAGGTACCCTGACAGATTCCGGCAGGATAACGCCGGAGGGTACCTATACCATCAGTTACATTCAGTCTCCGGCTGTACTGACGGGGCCGGACTGGAATTCTCCGGTGTCCTACTGGATGCCCTTTAACGGAGGAATCGGCCTGCATGATGCCTCCTGGCGCTCCAGCTTCGGAGGAGATATTTATCGCTACAGCGGTTCACACGGCTGCATTAATCTGCCGTATCAGGCAGCAGAGAGGATTTACAGCTACGCCTACAGCGGAATGCCGGTGATTTGTTATTACCGGTAGCAGAAAGTAACAGTTGATTTATGTCAAATATCTGCTAAAATATTGGTATGATGGATAGAGAATATTTGAAACAAATCGTTGCGCCTTTGCTGGACTGGTTCTGTGAAAATGCCAGGGAGTTGCCCTGGCGGGATATGGCGGCTATAGGGGCGCGGAAACTGCATTCCGGAAACCGCACTTCAGAAAAAACGAGCAGGGACGAATCCTGCCAGGTTTCTGGCCGGGAAGGAGAGAAGAAGGAAAAAGAAGCTTTTTTCAGCACCGCTTACCCGGAATCTCGCTTATCTTACTGTGTTTGGGTGTCAGAGATTATGCTCCAGCAGACAAGAGTGGAGGCGGTAAAGCCTTATTTTCATCGTTTTTTGCAGGCTTTGCCGGATGTGAAGTCACTGGCAGAATGTCCGGAGGATCAGCTTTTGAAGTTGTGGGAAGGACTTGGCTACTATAACCGGGTAAGAAATATGCAAAAAGCGGCCGTTCGGGTGATGGAACAGTATGGAGGGATCCTTCCAGCGGATTATGAGGCGTTGTTAAAACTTCCTGGCATTGGATCCTATACAGCCGGGGCTATCGCTTCCATTGCTTACGGCATTCCGGTGCCGGCAGTAGATGGAAATGTTTTGCGGGTGATCAGCCGGATCATGGAACAGGAAGAAGATATTTCCAGACAATCTGTTAAGAGAGGTATGGAGGAGGATTTGAAAGCTGTGGAACCCCTGGATTGTCCTGGGCTTTTTAATCAGGCTTTAATGGAGTTGGGGGCTGTGGTATGTGTGCCTAACGGTGAGCCGGATTGTGAACATTGCCCGGTGGCAGAATTCTGTCTGGCAAGAGTCCATGGAAGAACCGGGGAGCTTCCGAGAAAAGCGCCAAAACAAAGACGCAGAATTGAGGAGCGAACCATTTTGGTGGTGAGGGATGGAAGCTACACGATACTGCGAAAGCGCCCCAGCCGGGGACTGCTGGCAGGGCTTTATGAGCTTCCAAACCTGGAAGGCCATTTATCGGAGACAGAGGTGTTGTCATATTTAAAGGGATGGAACCTGTCTCCGCTGCGAATACAGCCTCTGGAGCCGGCGAAACATATTTTCAGCCATGTGGAATGGAGGATGATTGGATATCTGATTTTGGTGGAGGATATGGAACAAGCATCACAGAACCAGGATTTTCTGGCAGTGGAGCCGGAGCGGACAGAGGCAGAATTCCCTATTCCTGCTGCTTATGCCACTTATGCAAGATATCTGAAAATTCGGCTGGGTCAGGAAAAATATGAAGGAGAAGATTTATGAAGATACTGTCAGTTGCAATTCCCTGTTACAATTCAGAGAGTTATATGGAAAAGTGTATTAAATCCTTGCTTCCGGCGGGAGAGGATATTGAGATATTGGTGGTGAATGACGGTTCCAAAAAAGATCATACAGCAGAGGTGGCTGACCGGTACGAAGCCATGTATCCGGGGATCGTCCGGGCGATACATCAGGAGAACGGCGGACATGGGGAAGCAGTTAATACGGGCCTTCGTAATGCCACAGGTATCTATTTTAAAGTGGTGGACAGCGATGACTGGGCGGATGTGACTGCACTTTTGCAGATCGTGGAGACGCTGAAACGATTGGAAGCAGAGAATACGCCAGTGGATCTTCTTCTGGCAAATTTCATTTATGACAAGGTGGGAGCCAAGCATAAAAAGCTGATGCATTTCAGAAATGTATTTCCCATTGATCAGGTGTTTGAATGGTCTCAGATGGGACACATGCACCAGACGCAGTACATACTGATGCACAATATCTTTTACCGCAGACAGATACTGTTGGACTGTGGGCTGGAACTGCCCAAGCACACCTTTTATGTGGATAACATTTTTGCGTTTCAGCCCCTGCCTTATGTAAAAAAGCTTTACTATATGGATGTGAATTTTTATCACTATTTTATCGGCCGGGAGGATCAGTCGGTCAATGAAAAGGTGATGATCAGCCGGATTGACCAGCAGATCAAGGTAAATAAGATCATGATTGATATTATGGCAAAGCAGGATTTTAAAGGCCTTGAGAAAAATGTGAAAAAATATATGTTGATTTATCTGGATAAAATTATGGCGGTCACCTCGGCGATGCTCCTTGTGAGCGGCACGCCGGAGCATCTGGAGAAGAAAAAGGAAATTTGGATGTATCTAAAAAAGGCGGATCGGAAGCTGTTTCGCCATCTTAGAACCACGCCGTTGGGATTGTCCCTGAATCTGTGGGGCGGTCTGGGAAGAAAGACCTCTGTAAGAGGATATAAGATCGCTCAGAAGCTGGTGGGCTTTAACTAAATAAAAAAAATTGAAAAAAAGATGTCTGCTTGTGGAAACTTACCATTGCGCAGATGTCTTTTTTCGTGTATAATCTTTGAGGAAAAATTGGTAACTGTTCAGCCATGACAGCTGCAAACCAGTTTGAACTCAGAGGTTTGTGATTTGGTATATAGCTGAACGGTTACAAAAATTGTAGAAGATTTTTATTTTTTAGAAGAACGGAGGAGCAAAGATGTCTCAGAGAAAAGATATCCACAAAGTACTGATTATCGGTTCCGGTCCTATTATCATTGGACAGGCGTGTGAATTTGACTATTCCGGAACCCAGGCCTGCAAAGCGCTTCGGAATCTGGGCTATGAAATCGTATTGGTGAATTCCAATCCGGCTACTATTATGACCGATCCGGAAATTGCGGATGTTACGTACATTGAACCTCTGAATGCAGAGAGAATCGAGCAGATTATCGCAAAAGAAAGACCAGATGCTTTACTTCCAAATCTTGGGGGACAGTCCGGTCTTAATTTATGTTCGGAACTTGATAAAAAGGGAATTCTGAAGAAATATAACGTGAAGGTCATCGGCGTTCAGGTAGATGCCATTGAGCGAGGGGAAGACCGGATCGAATTTAAAAAGACTATGGAGAGCCTGGGCATTGAGATGGCCAGAAGCGAGGTTGCGTATACGGTAGACGAGGCGGAAGCCATTGCAGATAAGCTGGGCTATCCGGTGGTGCTGCGCCCTGCCTATACCATGGGCGGAACCGGCGGCGGCCTGGTGTACAATGTAGAAGAGCTGAGAAAAACCTGTGCCAGAGGCCTGCAGGCCAGCCTGGTAGGCCAGGTGCTGGTGGAGGAATCCATTCTTGGCTGGGAAGAGCTGGAGCTGGAGGTTGTCCGGGATTCTGAAAATAATATGATCACGGTCTGCTTTATTGAAAATATTGACCCTCTGGGCGTTCACACCGGAGATTCGTTTTGTTCCGCACCTATGCTCACTATTTCAGAGAAAGTGCAGAAGCGTCTTCAGGAAAAATCTTATAAGATCATGGAGGCTATTCAGGTTATTGGAGGAAGCAATGTGCAGTGGGCACATGATCCGGTTTCAGACCGAGATATTATCATTGAGATCAATCCCAGAACTTCCCGTTCTTCTGCATTGGCTTCCAAGGCCACCGGTTTCCCCATCGCCCTGGTTTCCGCAATGCTGGCTACCGGCCTGACCTTGAAAGAGATTCCCTGCGGAAAATATGGGACTCTGGATCAGTATGTGCCGGATGGAGATTATGTGGTGATTAAGTTTGCCCGCTGGGCTTTTGAAAAATTCAAAGGCGTGGAGGACAAGCTGGGAACCCAGATGCGGGCTGTGGGCGAAGTAATGAGCATTGGAAAAAATTATAAAGAAGCTTTCCAGAAGGCGATTCGCAGCCTGGAAACCGGAAGATACGGACTGGGCGGAGCCAAGGACTTTGGCAGCAAATCAAAAGAAAAGCTGCTTCGCATGCTGCTGACTCCCTCCAGTGAGCGTCATTTCATTATGTATGAAGCCCTGCGCAAAGGCGCAACCGTGGAGGAGATCCATGAGATCACCAAGGTAAAGCATTACTTTATTCAGCAGATGAAGGAGCTGGTGGAGGAAGAGGAGGCGCTGCTGGCCCACAAGGGACAGCTTCCCTCTGACGAAGCACTTAAGGCTGCTAAGAAAGACGGCTTCTCTGATAAATACTTAAGCCAGATACTGGAGATTCCGGAGGAGGAGATTCGAAACCGGAGAATTCAGATCGGAGTGGAAGAAAACTGGGAGGGCGTTCATGTAAGCGGAACCAAGGACAGTGCTTACTATTACTCCACTTATAATGGAGAGGATAAGAATCCCATATCTGCGGACAAACCGAAGATCATGATTTTAGGAGGAGGCCCTAACCGGATTGGGCAGGGTATCGAGTTTGACTATTGCTGCGTCCATGCCTCCCTGGCGTTGAAAAAACTGGGCTTTGAGACCATTATTGTAAACTGTAATCCGGAGACGGTTTCCACGGACTATGATACCTCAGATAAACTGTACTTTGAGCCGCTGACTCTGGAGGATGTGCTGAGTATCTATAAGAAGGAGCAGCCCGTAGGAGTGATTGCTCAGTTTGGCGGTCAGACTCCTCTGAATCTGGCGGCTGATCTTGAGAAAAACGGTGTGAAAATTTTGGGAACTGCCCCCTCAGTGATTGATCTGGCGGAGGATCGGGATCTGTTTCGGGCCATGATGGACAAACTGGAGATTCCCATGCCGGAATCCGGAATGGCTGTCAATGTGGAAGAGGCTCTGGAGATCGCAGAGAAGATCGGTTATCCGGTGATGGTTCGTCCTTCCTATGTGCTGGGCGGCCGCGGTATGGAAGTGGTTTATGATGCAGAGAGCATGGCCGGATATATGAAGGCGGCTGTGGGAGTGACTCCGGATCGCCCGATTTTGATTGACCGCTTCCTGATGCATGCAACAGAGTGTGAGGCAGATGCGATCAGCGACGGTACCCATGCTTTTGTACCTGCGGTGATGGAGCATATTGAGCTGGCTGGAGTGCATTCCGGTGACTCTGCCTGCATCATTCCTTCTCGTCATCTGACAGAGGAGAATTTAAAGACCATCAAGGAGTATACCAAAAAGATTGCAGAAGAAATGCATGTAAAAGGTCTGATGAACATGCAGTATGCTATTGAGAATGGCAAGGTGTATGTGCTGGAGGCAAACCCGAGAGCATCCCGCACCGTGCCTCTGGTATCCAAAGTCTGCAACATCCGTATGGTGCCGCTGGCTATTGATATTGTGACCTCTGAGCTTACAGGGCGTCCTTCACCAGTACCTGCACTGAAAGAGCAGGATATTCCGTATTACGGCGTAAAGGAATCAGTGTTCCCCTTCAATATGTTCCCGGAAGTAGATCCCATTCTTGGGCCGGAGATGAGATCCACAGGAGAAGTGCTGGGACTGTCCCAGTTCTGGGGAGAGGCATTTTTCAAGGCACAGGAGGCCACTCAGACAAAAGTGCCTTTGGAAGGCAGAGTACTGATCACAGTAAATGACAAGGATAAGGCCGAGGTGGCAGAAGTGGCCAGAGAATTTGTGAATACCGGATTTAAGATCTATGCTTCCAGAGGTACCAAAAAAGTCCTTGAGCAGGCAGGCATTGAGGCAGAGCAGATCGACAAACTTCAGGAGGGCAGACCCAATATGCTGGATCTGATCACCAATGGCAAGCTGGATCTGATCATCAATACGCCTATCGGCAAGGAAAGCGCCTGGGATGACAGCTATCTGAGAAAGGCAGCTATCAAGAAGAAGGTGCCTTACATCACCACCATGGCTGCTGCCAGGGCGACTGTCAGTGGAATTAAGTCCATGAAGATGCAGGGCTGCGGAGAAGTGCGGTCTTTGCAGGAGCTTCATAAGATGATCAAAGACAAAGAGCAGTAAGATTTTGAGGCATCCCCAGTGGGATAAGACTGCTGGAATGGAGGCGCATCGAAAACAGAAGGGTGCGTCAGAACAAGAAGCGTGTGTGAGAGACAGAATATAAATTGACAGAAAGGCAGCGGCAGTGTTGTCTAAAAAAGAGGTTCCGGATTCCCTCAGTGTTCCATTCCTTCTTATCTGAAAAGTACACGGGAGTGTAGCTTTCGGAGATAGGAGAAAGTTCGGAGACAAAGGGAAGCCGGAACCTTTTGTTTTCAGGCGGTAAGGAGGCTGTAAAAGGGTCAGTCGGCAAGAAGCAGCCAGTCTGTAAAAAGGTCAGTCTACAATAAAACGGAGTTTTTCTTTCATTAAATCAAAAGATACCTTTTTGCAGTAGCCAAAGTGTTCACCGTCTGCATGGACACAGGCATCTTCTTCGCATTGTACTACTGCACGTTTGCACCGATAAATATGGATGCCCTGAAAGCGGGTGTGCTTTCCGAAAAGGGCGGTGGGAAGGAGCAGGAGAATTTTCCATTTGGGTAATCCTTCCACAACGATGAAATCTAAATATTGATCCACAGGGCTGGCTTTCGGGCAGAACATAAAGCCGCCGCCTTCATATTTCATATTCATGGCAGTAGCAAAGTATACGTTCTCAAAGGTAAGGAGCTGATTGTCATCTAAAAGAACCCGCATGGAAGAAGGCTTTTGGGCAAATAAAAGCCGTAATCCCTGAAAAAGGTATACCAATTTTCCGGCACCCAGTTTATTTAGAAAATGTTTGGAGGAGGTGAGGTTTACCTGTTCACAGACGGCAGCATCATATCCGATGCCGGAGCTAATGGCAAAATATTTTTTGCTGTTTCCGGAAGAAGTGACGCCAATATTAATATTTCTGAATTTTTCCTGGGCCAGGATGACCTCCAGGGCCTCCACAGGCTTGGATGGAAGGTGCATCCCTCTGGCGAAATCATTGCCGGAGCCGGTAGGGATATAGCCAAGAGTCAGGCCTTCATAGGTGGTCAGGCCGCTTAAAAACTCATTGATGGTGCCGTCACCGCCTACAATGACTACCGTAGTGGGAGTCAGATTTGTGGAAAAATACTGGGCCAGGCCCCGGGCCTTATTGGGAGCGTCTAAAAGAAACACTTCATATTCAATGTTCTGTTCCAGCAGCAGTTTTTCTACCTTTTCCCAGATTTTTATTCCCTTCCCGGAACGGGAGGTGGGGTTTACAATAAAATAGTACATAAAGCCTCCGAAAAGCGATCGTTTATCCATGTGTATATCCGTGTAGATGCATGAGCAGTGTCATTCGGAAATGCGCTGCATTTCCTCATTCCCGGGCATTCGCCCTAGGAAGGCGTTCCCTGTCAGAGCCGTCTGCCAGCAGCCGTTCTGCCAGTTTCCGCCTTCGTACTGCTCATTGCTTTCAGGTACATTGTATCATATTTTTATTCTTGTTCACAATGTTGTATTTTTGGAATTTTTATGATATTATGGGAGAGCCTGAAAAATTATAGTAAGAGTTATGAAAGTATGCCTAAGGAGGGCAAATATGGAAACAGTTGGAAAGAATTTTATTGAACAGATTATTGAGAAGGACTTAGCGGAGGGAACCTGTAAAGAGGTGTGTACCCGTTTCCCGCCGGAGCCCAATGGGTATCTCCATATCGGACATGCCAAGTCCATTCTTTTAAACTATGGTTTAGCTCAGGAATACCATGGAAAATTCAATATGCGTTTTGACGATACTAATCCCACCAAGGAGAAGACAGAGTTCGTAGAGTCCATCCTGGAGGATATTAAATGGCTGGGAGCAGATTGGGAGGATCGTCTGTTTTTTGCCTCCAATTATTTTGACCAGATGTATGAGGCAGCGGTGAAGCTGATCAAGAAGGGGAAGGCTTTTGTCTGCGATCTGTCTGCGGATGAGATCCGGTCTTACCGGGGGACTCTGACAGAGCCTGGGAAGAACAGCCCTTACCGGGATCGGAGCGTTGAGGAAAATCTGGAACTGTTTGAAAATATGAAAAACGGTATGTATCCGGATGGATCCAAGGTGCTTAGAGCAAAGATTGATATGGCTTCCCCTAATATTAACATGAGAGACCCGGTGATCTACCGTGTGGCCCGTATGTCCCATCACAATACCGGGGACAAGTGGTGCATTTATCCTATGTATGACTTTGCCCATCCCATTGAAGATGCCATTGAGGGCGTGACCCATTCCATCTGTACGTTGGAGTTTGAGGATCACAGACCTTTATATGATTGGGTGGTTCGGGAACTGGAATATCCTCATCCCCCCAAGCAGATCGAGTTTGCCAAGCTATATCTGACCAATGTGGTGACGGGTAAGCGCTATATTAAGAAGCTGGTAGAGGAAGGCATTGTAGACGGCTGGGACGATCCCAGACTGGTATCCATTGCAGCATTGCGCCGCAGAGGCTTTACCCCTGAGTCCATCAAGCTGTTTGTGGATCTGTGCGGTGTCAGCAAGAGCAACAGCTCTGTGGATTATGCGATGCTGGAATACTGTATCCGGGAGGATTTGAAGATGAAGCGTCCCAGAATGATGGCAGTATTGGATCCGGTGAAACTGATCATAGACAATTATCCGGAAGATCAGATGGAAGAGTTGGATGTGGAGAACAATCTGGAGAATCCGGAGCTGGGTACCAGGAAGGTTCCCTTTGGCAGAGAGCTTTATATTAACAGGGAGGACTTTATGGAGAATCCTCCTAAGAAATATTTCCGTCTGTTCCCGGGAAATGAAGTGCGTCTGATGGGCGCCTACTTTGTGAAATGTACCGGGTTTGAGAAGGATGAAGAAGGTAATGTGACAGAGATTCACTGTACCTACGATCCGGAAACCAAGTGCGGAAGCGGCTTTACCGGACGGAAAGTGAAGGGCACCATTCACTGGGTGGCAGCCAAGACGGCTTTCCAGGCAGAGGTGCGTCTCTATGAGAATATTATTGATGAGGAGAAAGGCGTTTACAATGAGGACGGTTCTCTGAACCTGAATCCCAATTCTCTGACTGTATTGAAGAACTGTTATCTGGAACCGGCTTTAAAAGAAGCAAAGGCATACGATAGCTTCCAGTTTGTCCGCACTGGATTTTTCTGTGCAGACTCCAGGGATTCTAAGCCTGGCGCACCGGTATTTAACCGGATCGTATCTTTGAAGAGTTCTTTTAAGCTGCCCAAAGCGGAGTAAAAGAACGGGAGAAATAAAATGCCTCAGAAATTTTTCCAGGGAATCACAGACTTTATTTTTGTAGAGCATACGCCCAAAAAGGCGGATATTATATTTATCCCAGGAGGAAATTACCCGGAGGCGGCAGAACATGCCGCCTCTTTGTATCATCAGGGGCTGGCTCCCTTGCTTCTCCCCTCCGGAAGATACAGCGTCATGCAGGGCTATTTTCCCGGTGCGTATGACACAGAGTGGGAATATCTGCAGCAGGTATTGCTTCGATGCGGTGTCCCAAAAGATGCGATTTTAAAGGAAGATCAGGCCACTTTTACCTATGAAAATGCCATAAAATCCAGAAATGTGACAGATACTATGGGTATTCAGGTGAAGCGGGCCATTCTTTCCTGTAAATCTTTTCATGCCAGGAGAGCTCTGATGTATTACCAGGAGCAGTTCCCGGATACAGAATTTTTCGTAAGCCCCACAGTAGTGCAGGATATTCGGAGGGATAACTGGTTTATGGATCCGGAGAAGATCACCCTGGTGCTGGGAGAGGTGGAGCGGTGCGGAGCCCAGTTTCATGAGATTATGAAAACTTATGCGGAGGAACATCATGATTAAGTTGATTGCGTCGGATGTGGACGGAACACTTTTGGAGGAAGGAACCCCTAATTTGAATCTGGAGCTGTTTCAGGTGATTTTGAAACTAAAGGAGAAAGGGGTTATTTTTGCAGCAGCCAGCGGACGTCAGTATGAGAGTATCCGGGAAGTGTTTGCCCCTGTGGAAAACGAGATGATTTTTATTGCAGACAACGGTGCCTATGTGGTATGCCGGGGGCGTGAGATGGAGAGCTTCTTTTTTGACCGCTCTGTGCTGGAGGAGACGGTTGCATATGTGCGTAAGATGAAGGGATTTCTGCTGGTGGAGTCTCCACAGGTGGGGTATACAGACAGTCAGGATGAAGCGTTTATCACCATGCTTCGGGAGGGCTACAATATGAAAATCCAGCAGGTGGAGGATGTGCTGAAGCTGGACATTCCCGTGGTAAAAGTGGCTGTGTACTGCCAGGAGGATGCCCAGAGTATGGCGCTTCCTGCAGGAAAGCATTTTCAGGGGAAGCTCAACGTGATGGCTTCCGGCGCTCACTGGGTGGACTTTGTACGGCCGGATGTGGACAAAGGGAATGCCCTTGGCCGTGTTCAGAAGCTGATGAAGATTTTGCCGGAGGAGACCATGGCCTTTGGGGATAATATCAATGACATTGGAATGCTCACCCGGGCAGGTGAGAGCTACGCGGTGGAAAACGCCAGAGAAGAAGTGAAGCAGGCGGCGAAGCATATCGCAGGGCGGGGAGCAGAGGACGGTGTGCTCAAGGTATTAAAAAGACTGCTGGAACAGCAGTGATCTGTGATGGAAGAAGAAATGGACAGATGGAAGGGAAAGGCCGGATGCGAGCAACAAAAATGCAGGAAGCAGCAAAGGCAGGAGAAGGTACAGCAATCTTAGAAACAGCAGTGACAGAAGATGAGCAGCAGAAACCTGCACGGCAGGAAGGGACAAAGGAGGAGCAGAGGATGTACGATCAGTTGTGTCTGGAAACATTTTTGAAGGAGCAGGGACGCCTTTTTGATGAGCCGGTGGCCGATACCCTGGAGGAGGCGGAGGAGTTCCTGGAAGAGTGCATGGCAGTGGTGTTAAAGAATCTAAAAGAAGTGCGGAAGTATTTTGAGGAAAACATGGATGCAGCAGGTATGAGCGATCAAGAGCTTTCGGAAGCCTGCGAGGTATTTTCCCTGCCGGATGGAAGATTTCTGGTGGTGGAAGGATAATAGAAAAGCAGAAGAGAAAAAGACAGGTGAAACTCCTTTGGAGAGGAGGGGCCTGTCTTTTTTGTATATTACTTATGCTCCGTTTTATCACTGCTTTTTTCTAACAGAAACCATAATCCAATGAAAAATACCACAAATACGATCATACTTAGCATCGTAAAAGTTTTACTGTATTGCATGATATTTTCTATTCCCATTAAAGTATTTAAATTGATAGTTCCGCTTTCCGCTAAAGCCTCCACATCTGTGTATTGGGGTAAGGTCTGATACTTGGCATTGAGAGAAAAGAAAGTGATCGTATAACCCACGATTAAGCAGCCCAAAATAATTGCAGCTTTGTTTAAGGATTTCACCCATGTAAATCTCTTTTTTTGCAGACCCATAAATAAAAATAGCATCAACAGACTTCCAAAAAGCAATATTACGATTTCCATTGCAAAAGTTAAAAGTATTTGATTATTTGTTTTCTCAACGAGCAGCAGGATAAGGGAATCGATTCCTGTTTTCAGACAGGAAGCAATTATTCCAAAAAGAAACCCGCCACAGCAGATTCTGATAAGAGGGTCACTTCCATTGCATTTGATTTTACTGGCAACATACAGAGAGGCGGCATAAAGTACCCACAGTGTAAAAGACATTACAAAATACAAGTCAAAATGTTTCAAAGACATATAAGGTGTTCCTACGAGCCATTTTGAAAGCACTCCGAATAAAATTGTTGATATAGTTACGATTGTTAAACGTTTACGATATACCATTTACAAAACCTCCTTTACTTGTTTTTGGATACTATGCGCATGCATCTTTGCTACAAGATACTTCAACCCAGTATACTACATAGGAACATAAAAACAAGGTGATAGATGTAAAGAGTAAAGGATTAAAAAATGCAACAAATTTTTCTGTGGTAACAAAACACGAATATGCCCCTTGCGATTTCGGAAGCAAAACACGGATGATATAACTCTGCGATAGGTATGCAAAGATGGCCGGAATAATAAAACCAATGAACAGAGCCACAATAATATTCAGTATTCCTAAAGCTGTTGGTTTAACTGATACAGAAGATAGTTTCTTTTTCGTCAGGAAGTAACATAGAAAAAATAGAATTCCAGTTAACGCCAGTTCTCCAATCTGATAAAAATTTTGAACAGCTTCCTCTAATAGAATATCGCCAAATACAAACGATAAAAAGAATTTTGGAAGTAAGCAAATCAGTGAAGTTAGAATGGCGTAAATTCCCCAGAGCACTGCAGAAATAGTTAGCATATTCTTTACAATTTTTTGCTTTTTCTTATTCATAAAATAATACCCCTTGGAGATACTTTATAATCTGTACTGATATAAGATGGATGCCATAGGATAATCCTGTATATTTGCCATAATAAAAATCAAGATCGTTCTGCTTTTTCTCTACGCAAACGCAGGCAGTACATATTTGGTCAGAATCCCCAGCAGCACCAGATGGGCGGGGTAGAACCAGTAAAAGAAATACTTCAGGGACAGTCCGCGCTTGCCGTTGTAGAAGTATACAGGGAGGAACGCCGCAGGGGCAGGCAGTTCCCAGGAGATGGCGGCAGCCCCTCCCAGACACTGGTATAGTTTGGAAAAACGGAGGAGATAGAGGACTTCAATCAAAAATACACCCTTGTAGCTGTAGTCTGTTTTTAACACGGTGGCAGCTAACAGCCCTGCGATCATGACCAAAAGCTGGATTACGATCCGGCCCTGGCAGATGGTAATGCCCCACAGAACCAGAAGACCGATGAGAAGGGTAAAGTAAACATTCTGCTTCCCGGGGTAGAACCAGCTGGGTTTTAAGGCAAAGTCAAAGGGGATTTCAGAAATCAGGGCAAAGAGAAACATGCGGGAGGCATACTTTTTTACATCCCTTGTGTGAAGAAAACCCTCTACCAAAAGAAAACAGAAGATGGGGAAGGCAAGACGCCCGATATCCCGCATGACAGAATAAATATTATTTAACAGAGCAAGGCTTTCTGTGCTGGTGCGAATATAGGGCTGTCTGGCTAAAGCCCGCACAAAGGTGGCCCCTGCATGGTCAATAAACATGGTGATGATAGCAAGGAATTTCAGGGTACTGCCGGAAATGCCAAATTTTTCTTTCCAATTCATAGATACAGTTCCTCCGCAAGTAGGTCTTATTTTTATCTTTGCACATTATACTATATTTTTAAGGAGCTGTCATTTAAAAAATGAGAAGCAGAAGGATTCTGATTTTTGCTGCCGCTGTTTTATGAGCTTGGAATATCCCACCCGTTTTTGGAAACTTTTTTGGAAGATAGGGGAAGGGAAACACTTTTGCGAATATAGAAGAAAGAAGAAAACCGCTGTCCGGCAGGGGGATTATTCCCCGGCCGGACAGCGGTTTTCTTCCGTCATGTCTGTGGTATATCCGTATTATGATGGGATTATTTCTGGGCTTTATGAATTTGCCCGCTGCAGATATTCCTGTCTGCAAAGCTCCTGATTTAGGAACGAATCATCCTGGTTCTTGCCTGTCTGGCGGCTATTTGGTCAGCAGCATCATGATCTCGTTGCTGCGGGCAATGAATTTGGTCATCTCATCGGGAGATAAGGGCTTGTGAGCCAGCATGGCCAGATCGTAAAGCTGGCGGCACATCATGGGAACGTGTTCCCCATCTTTATTCTGGAGAATGTACTGTACCAACTGGTTGTTAGCATTGAGAACCAGGGTTTCGGAAGAGCCGAACATGGAGGGATCCATGCCGTACATATTGTACATTTTCATCATATCCTGCATTCTGCGGCTTTCTTCAGAGAGGATCATCATGGAGGAAATGCCTGCATTTTTCAGTTTTTCTACCTTTACTTCCAGCTTTTCTTTCTCCAGATTCTTGCGGAACAGCTCTGTGAGGGTTTCAGCAGTTTCTTTTAACTCTTCTTCGCTGGTTTCCTCTTTGAAGGTGTCGGTTACATCTGCGTCAATGCGTTCAAATTTTATTTCTTCATTGGTGCGCTCTACATGAGTGATAAAGGCAGTATCGATGTTGTGTTTTAAGATCACTGCGTTTAAGCCTGCGTCCTTGAACATATTGATATACTGGCTCTGCTGAATTTCATCGGTGACATAGTGGATAGTTGTCTTGGGCTTTTCCTTTTCTTCCTCAGAAACTTCAGCGGAATCCTCTTTGGAAGCTTCCGTCTTAGCGGAGGTTTCGTTGCTGTCCTGGGCGGAAACAGTTTCTGCAGGATCTTCTGTGAAGTCTACCGTCTCATCCACACCCTCGGCCTGATCTTTCTTCTGCTCCAGCAGCTCCTTCAGAGTGAGATAGCTGTTGTTAATATCCTTATAAAGGATATAATCCATCATCTTGTCGCTGAATTTGGTATCCTTGATACAGCCGAATTTGATAAAGGGATTGATGTCATCCCAGTATTTTTCATAATTTTCCCGGTCTGTCTTGCACATGCCGGAGAGCTTGTCAGCCACCTTTTTCGTAATATAGTCAGAAATCTTTTTCACAAAGCCGTCATTCTGCAGAGCGCTTCTGGAAACGTTCAGAGGAAGATCCGGGCAGTCGATGACACCCTTTAACAACATCAAAAATTCAGGGATCACCTCTTTGATGTTATCTGCAATGAATACCTGGTTATTGTACAGCTTAATGGTGCCCTCAATGGAATCGTACTCCGTATTGATCTTGGGGAAGTACAGGATGCCCTTGAGGTTAAAGGGATAGTCCATGTTCAGGTGGATCCAGAACAGAGGCTCTTTGTAATCCATAAATACTTTGCGGTAGAAATCTTTGTATTCCTCCTCTGTACATTCGTTGGGATGCTTGGTCCACAGAGGATGGATATCATTTACCGGAACCGGGCGTTTGTTGATCTTTACCCGCTCTCTGGCAGGAGAGATCTCCACTACTTCTTTGTTTCCGTTTTCATCTTCCTTTTCTTCTGTTTTGGCATCTTCATGGATGTGCTCAACCACCACGTCATCCTCTTTTAATTCGGATTCGTCAATGGTCTCATATTCCTGAGGGGCATTGGCTTTGGAGAGATAAATCTCCACAGGCATGAAGGAACAGTATTTCTCCAGAACTTCCCGCATCCGATATTCATTGGCAAACTCCAGACGCTCTTCATTCAGATGGAGGGTGATCTCGGTTCCTACAGTGGTCTTTGTGCCGTCTTCAATGGTGTACTCAGAGCCGCCGTCGCTTTCCCAGTGGACTGCCGCAGCATCCTTCTGATAGGAGAGCGTATCAATCTCAACGGAGTCAGCCACCATGAAGACAGAGTAAAAGCCCAGACCAAAGTGGCCGATGATCTCGTCTTTGTTGGTTTTATCCTTATATTTCTCCAGGAAAGCGGTAGCGCCGGAAAATGCGATCTGGGTAATATATTCTTCCACCTCGTCAGCAGTCATACCAAGACCGGTATCAATAAATTTCAGAGTTTTATCCTCGGGATTGACAATTACCTGGATAGAATCCTTGTGATCCTCCGGATAGGAATATTCGCCCATGATCTCCAGCTTATGCAGTTTGGTGATAGCATCGCAGCCGTTGGAAACTACCTCACGGGCGAAAATATCGTGGTCAGAATAAAGCCATTTCTTTATAATAGGAAAAATATTTTCACTGTTAATAGAAAGGCTGCCAGTTCTCTTGCTCATATACAACACTCCTTATAATAAATATAGTAATTATTTGGTACAAAGTAATGAAAAATCGGGAAAATTCCGTGTTCTGAACCCTATTGTAATCCCGGCATATCGAAATGTCAAGAAAAAATTAGCACTCAACAAAAAAGAGTGCTAACAAAAAGGGGGATATAGGATTAGGAATGGATAGCATCCGTGTACAAGGCGGCAGGACAAGGAAAAATTCGGCTAATCTTAGGGCTTAAAGCGCGCTGCTTTTTGTACACGGCTGCTAGCTGCATGATCATTATATAGATCAGGGCTTTTGACACCCTAATCTTATATAGAAAGAAAAGGGATTTGCCGCTGGCGGAAAAATTTTTCCACCATGGTATCCCAGGCAAAATCCAGGGACTTATCCAGGGTGAAGATGTGCAGGGAGGTTCCGGTGGTGCCAAATACCTCCTTTCCATTATAATGGATGTTCAGAAACAGACCTGCCACATCATTGACGGCAAGTTGGATCCCGGACTGTTCCAGCAGCTTTTCTGTATTATAGTCAGCCAGGCGGAAAACCAGTTTGAAATTCAGCGGGGTATGTCTGCCTTTGACCAGTTCATAGAAAAAAGGGCGGATCAGCCGCCAGGTAAGAACGGAACCGGCGGGAAGAGCAGTTTGATCCTGGGAAAGGCCAAAATAATCTTTGTGAAAACTGCCGTCAATATGGAAGGTGGTAAAGGTGGTGATGGAGGCTTCTGAAAGAAGAAACGCGTCAAAGCATTCGGTAGTCAAAAGCCGGGACATAAAATCTTTCACATCTGGAAACTGTAATGAGTGCAAGGGAGACCTCCGATCCTGCTGGCATCGAAAAAACTTCTGTGACAGCCCTGTATAGAAAACATCATGAACGCTTTTCTATGGGGATGCAGCAGTAATAGTATCATAAAATAGTTAAAAAATATTATAATCTTGTTTTTCCCTCTTTTCAAGAAGAAATAGATGTGCTATCATAATGTAGTATTTATTACTACGTTATGAAATCTGAATATTAAATCCTGGAGGTTATTATGAAATACAGAGTTGTGGTGGATAGTTGCGGTGAACTGACGGAGGAGATGAAGCGGGATGAACATTTTGTTTCTGCTCCTCTGACTATGCAGTTGGATGAATATGATTTTGTGGATGACGAGAGTTTTGATCAGGCAGACTTTCTGCGAAAGACTGCGGCCAGCCCAAACTGTCCGAAATCTGCTTGTCCCTCGCCGGAGTTTTATCAGAAGGCATACGACTGTGGTGCAGAGCATATCTATGCAGTTACGCTATCCGCAGAACTCAGTGGGTCCTATAACAGCGCTGAGCTGGGAAAAAATCTGTTTCTGGAGGAGCACCCAGAAGCGAAGATCCATGTGTTTAATTCCCGCTCCGCTTCTGTGGGAGAGACCCTGATTGCCCTGAAGATTCGGGAGTGTGAGGAAGCAGGCATGAGCTTCGAAACTGTGGTAGAAACGGTTGAGCGCTTTATTGCAGGAGAGAATACCTGGTTTGTGTTGGAAACATTGGAGACGCTGCGAAAGAACGGCCGGTTGAGCAACGTGAAGGCTATGGTGGCCAATGTGCTGAAGATCAAACCGGTGATGGTATCCACTCCGGAAGGAAATATTGCCCAGCTGGATCAGGCCAGAGGAATTAACAAAGCGCTTATCAAGATGGTAAACTATATTGCAGAGACTGCGGAAGATCCGGAAAACCGCATTCTGGCTATCGCTCACTGCAACTGTAGGGAGCGGGCCATGATGGTGAGAGATGCGCTGCTGGAAAAGATGAAAGTGAAAGATGTGTTTGTACTGGATACTGCAGGAATCAGTACGATGTATGCCAATGACGGAGGCGTCATTGTGGCGATCTAAGTTACGGTGCTGCTTTTCAAAGCTGTTGTTTGAGAAAAAAATTCCCTGTACATTTCCCACAGTTCCCTTCTGTAAATAATGGATAAACTTGTGAAAGGTGTCGGAAAATGACGAAAATTGGCGGTTTTCACCGAGAATTTTGGATGCTTTTCCGATGAGAAGTGTGGAAGTTGGCGAATATAACCAATAAAATCTTAAGATTTTCAATGAAAAGCGAAAAATATTCTATGTTTTATTTTGACAAGATTGTGTAGAATGTCAATATCAAGAGACGGAACGGACGAGAGTCCGAAGAAAAAGTCCGTACAGAAGGGAGAAAATGATACTATGATGAAACGCGCATTAGCACTGACAATGGCAGCTGTTATGGGTCTTTCTATGACTGCATTTGCTGAAGGAGAGGTAGCCAACAAGGATAAGCCACTGGTATGGTACAACCGTCAGCCTTCCAACAGCTCCACTGGAGAATTGGATATGGCAGCTTTGAACTTCAATGAAAATACTTACTATGTAGGTTTTGATGCAAACCAGGGTGCAGAACTGCAGGGTGTTATGGTTCTGGATTACATCAAAGCACATATCAGCGAGATCGACCGCAACGGCGACGGAACCATCGGTTATGTTCTGGCAATCGGAGATATCGGACATAACGATTCCATCGCACGTACAAGAGGCGTTCGTAAAGCTCTTGGAACCGGCGTTGACAAAGATGGCAACATCAACAGTGATCCGGTAGGAACCAACACCGATGGATCTGCTACTGCAGTGCAGGATGGTTCTCTGGAAGTTGACGGAACTACTTATGTAGTGCGTGAGCTGGCTTCTCAGGAGATGAAGAACTCCGCAGGTGCTACCTGGGATGCAGCTACTGCTGGTAACGCAATCGGAACCTGGTCTTCCTCTTTCGGCGATCAGATTGATGTAGTAGTTTCCAATAATGATGGTATGGGAATGTCCATGTTCAACGCATGGTCCAAAGACAACAAGGTTCCCACCTTCGGTTACGATGCAAACAGTGACGCAGTAGCAGCAATCGCAGAGGGCTACGGCGGAACCATCAGCCAGCATGCAGACGTTCAGGCTTACCTGACTCTTCGTGTTCTGCGTAACGCTCTGGACGGCGTAGATATCGATACTGGTATTGGTACTGCAGATGACGCTGGCAACGTTCTTAGCGAAGACGTATATGTATACAACGAAGAGCAGCGTTCCTACTACGCATTGAACGTAGCTGTTACCGCTGACAACTATCAGGATTTCACAGACTCCACCAAGGTTTACGAGCCTGTATCCAACCAGCTTGATGAGGCAGCTCATCCCGCTAAGAAGGTATGGCTGAACATCTACAACGCAGCAGATAACTTCCTGAGCGCTACTTATCAGCCGCTGCTTCAGAACTACGATGACCTGCTGAACCTGGACGTTGAGTACATCGGCGGTGACGGACAGACTGAGTCCAACATCACTAACCGTCTGGGCAACCCCAGCCAGTATGATGCATTCGCAATCAACATGGTTAAGACCGACAACGCAGCTTCCTATACATCTCTGCTTAGTCAGTAATTATTACAGAAACAATAAAGAGGTACAGATTATTAGGGAGAAGAAATTCTCCCTAATAGTTTGTTAAGGGAATCTAGAGAAAATTATAAATCTACTGATACAGGAGTAAAAATAATGGCAGATAAGAAAAGTGAAAATATCTTATCAATACGCGGAATGTGTAAATCCTTCGGCAGAAACCGGGTTCTGGATCACATCAATCTGAATGTGAAACGGGGAACGGTTATGGGACTGATGGGTGAGAACGGAGCTGGAAAGTCAACCATGATGAAATGTCTTTTCGGTACGTACCAGAAAGACGAGGGAACCATCATCCTGGATGGAAAAGAAGTAAGTTTTTCAGGCCCCAAGGATGCGCTGGAGAACGGCATCGCCATGGTACACCAGGAGCTGAATCAGTGTCTTGAACGGAATGTAATGGATAATCTGTTTTTGGGCCGTTACCCGTTAAATTCCATGGGCGTAGTTGATGAGGGAAGAATGAAAAAAGAGGCGTCTGAGCTGTTCCGTAAGCTGGGTATGACCGTAAATCTGACACAGCCTATGCGGAATATGTCGGTATCTCAGCGTCAGATGTGCGAGATTGCAAAGGCAATTTCCTATAATGCAAAAGTGATTGTTCTGGACGAGCCCACTTCCTCCCTGACGGTACAGGAGGTTGATAAGCTCTTTGAGATGATGAGAATGCTGAAGGAGCAGGGAATTGCTCTCATCTACATTTCTCATAAGATGGATGAGATTTTTGAGATCTGCGATGAGATCTCCGTACTTCGTGACGGAAACCTGGTTATGACGAAGAGTTCCAAAGAGACGGACATGAATGAGCTGATTGCAGCCATGGTTGGACGTTCTCTGGAAAATCGGTTCCCACCGGTAGACAATACTCCGGGAGATGTGATTTTGTCCGTTCAGCATCTGTCCACCAAATTCGAGCCTCATTTGCAGGATATCACCTTTGATGTAAAAGAAGGAGAGATCTTCGGACTGTACGGCTTGGTAGGCGCCGGACGTACAGAGCTTTTGGAGACCATCTTCGGTGTTCGTACCAGAGCGGCAGGCCGGGTATATTATAATGGACGTCTGATGAACTTTGACAGTGCAAGAGACGCTATGGAGCATGGGTTTGCCATGATCACAGAAGAGCGTAAGGCGAATGGACTGTTTTTAAAGGGGGATCTGACCTTTAATACCACCATTGCCAATCTGAGTCAGTATATGTCCGGAGTAGCGCTGTCTGATACTAAGATGACAAAGGCAACTGCCAGTGAGATCAAGATCATGCATACGAAATGTATGGGACCGGAAGATATGATTACAAGCCTTTCCGGCGGTAATCAGCAGAAAGTCATCTTTGGTAAATGGCTGGAGCGCAGTCCCAATGTGTTTATGATGGACGAGCCTACCCGAGGCATTGATGTTGGTGCAAAGTATGAGATTTACGAGCTGATCATCCAGATGGCGAAACAGGGAAAGACCATCATTGTGGTTTCCTCTGAGATGCCGGAGATCCTGGGAATTACCAACCGGATCGGCGTTATGTCCAACGGACATCTTTCCGGTATTGTAAATACCAAGGAGACAAATCAGGAAGAACTTTTAAGACTCAGCGCAAAATACCTATAATGAGGGAGAAAGATTATTATGGCAAATGGAAATGGTAAGATTCTGACAGTTGAGCAGGAACAGAAACTGCGTCAGCCCATTGAAGATTATGTCGGAAAAATTCAGGCAAAGATTGACAGCCTCAGAGCGGATGGCACTGATAAAGTGGTGGCGATTCAGAACAAAATGGATTCTGTAAAGAGAGACCGCACACTGACCTCTTCGGAAAAAGAGTCTGCAAAAGCAACGCTGCAGAGCGAGCTGCAGAAGGCAAAATCTGTGGAAGCTGCCAACAAAAATGAAGTTTCAAAATTAATTGGGGATGCGGAAAACTACCTCAAAGCACATTTCGACAAAGAGTACTATCAGCCGGTGAAAGAGAGCTGCGAGCAGGAAAAAGCCCGGGCGAAAGCCAAGTATGAGGAAAATGTAGCAAAGTTAAATAAAGAGCATCAGGATAATCTGGCGAAGCTCTCCAATCATCAGGAGATCAAGGATGAGAAGTATGTACATAAAAACAGACTTTTTGATGCCAAGATGACCTATGAGAAAGAGCTTCAGGAGATCAAGGACAGAAGGCATGCGGCATATACCTGGAAGTATCATATGATTGATCTGCTGCGTATGTCCAAGTTTACCTTTATGGAGAACCGGGCTCAGAAGTGGGAGAATTATAAGTACACCTTTAACCGCAGAGATTTCCTGCTGAAAAATGGTCTGTACATTGCCATTGTTCTGATTTTCGTGGCTCTGTGCATCATCACACCCATTGTAAAGCATACACCGCTGTTGACCTATAATAATGTGCTGAACATCCTTCAGCAGGCATCACCCCGTATGTTCCTGGCCCTTGGAGTTGCCGGACTGATCATGTTAGCTGGTACGGATCTTTCTATTGGCCGTATGGTTGGTATGGGTATGACTGCTGCTACCATTATCATGCATCAGGGCAAGAATACCGGTGCTGTGTTTGGTCATGTATTTGATTTCACAGGACTTCCGGTGATCGTTCGCATGATTTTTGCACTGCTTGTGTGTATCGTACTGTGTACTTTCTTTACTTCCATTGCAGGTTTCTTCACTGCAAAATTCAAGATGCATCCTTTTATCTCCACCATGGCCAACATGCTGATGATCTTCGGTCTTGTTACCTATGCGACCAAGGGTGTATCTTTCGGAGCTATTGAATCCAGCATTCCGGGAATGATTATCCCCAAGATTAACGGATTCCCCACGATTATCATCTGGGCAGTTGTAGCAGTGGTTATCGTATGGTTTATCTGGAATAAGACAACCTTTGGTAAATATCTGTATGCAGTGGGCGGAAATCCGGAAGCAGCTTCTGTATCCGGTATCTCTGTATTCAAGGTAACTATGGGTGCATTTATCCTGGCAGGTATTCTGTACGGTTTCGGCGCTTGGCTGGAGTGCGCAAGAATGTTCGGTTCCGGTTCAGCAGCTTACGGGCAGGGCTGGGAGACCGACGCGATCGCAGCCTGCGTAGTGGGAGGCGTATCCTTCACTGGTGGTATTGGTAAGATTTCAGGTGTCGTAGTTGGTGTGCTGATCTTCACAGCCCTGACATACTCCCTGACAATTCTTGGTATTGATACTAACCTGCAGTTTGTATTCTCCGGTATCATTATTCTGGTAGCTGTTACACTTGACTGTCTGAAATATGTACAGAAGAAGTAATGGATTGCCAGGTCTGGTGAATTGAAGACTTTATAAGTTCTCTTAAGGAGAGCTGTTGTAAAATGAATGAGAGGTGTTTGTTTTCCCTCTTCTTTTACAGCAGCTCTCTTTTTCCAGCAGTTTACAATTATTTTACCATTTGATATAATAGTAACAATCAGTGGACATAGTACAGTTATAACAAGAATGTCTGAGAAAATAAGAACGAAAAGAAACGATGATGGGGGAAACATGGGCGGAGAGCAGACTATAGCGGCAGATCGTTACACAGTGCTTTTAGTGGATGATGAGGATGAAGTGATCCAGGTCATTATGAAGAAAATAGATTGGAAGAGTTTGGGATTCACGGTGATCGGATACGCTAATAACGGGGTAAAGGCGTTGGAGATGGTGGAGGAATTTCAGCCGGATGTGGTGATGACAGATATTAAGATGCCCTATATGGATGGTATGGAACTGGCAGGCCGCATCAAGATTGAATTTCCTACAACAAAGATTTTATTGTTTACAGGCTTTGATGAATTTGAGTATGCCAAAGAGGCGGTTCATCTGGAGGTGGAGGAGTATATTCTCAAACCGGTCAATTCAGTGGAACTGACCAAGGTATTTGCCCAGCTAAAGGAGAAGCTGGATCAGGAGATCAGCGAAAAGCGCAATGTGGAGACGCTGCAGAATTATTATCTGGAGTCCCTTCCTTTCCTGAGAAGTAATTTTTATATTACGCTTATTGAGGGACGAATTGATGAGAAAGAGCTGGAAAAATATCTTTCAGATTACCAGATCTCATTGCCGGGTCCTTTTTACTGCTGTCTTTTAATTCATACCTCGTCCAGCCAGGTTCCCAAAGAGATGACGCCTCTGCTGCTGGCTGCATCTGTACAAAAGCAGGTGGAAGAACGGCTGGTGGGGCAGTGGCAGGCCAAAAGTTTTTCCTACCTGGGGAATACGGTTCTGATCGCCCAGGTAAAGCATGAGGAGGCAGTTTCGGAGCTTACAGATGAGTGTGATCGTTTTTGCCGATATGTGCACCGGATCATTGGTGCAGTGGTGACTGTCGGTATTGGGCAGGTGTGCAGAACAATTCCGGAATTGGCGGGTTCCTATCGGGGAGCCAGGGAAGCTCTCTACTATAGAAGTATTTATGGAGCCAACCGGGCTATCAATATCAAAGAGATCGTTCCCAAAGCTATGAATCAGAGCGTAAGCACAGGAGAAGCAGAGATGGGAAATCTCTTTAAAATGATTCGATTGGGAACTGGGCGGGAGGTGGAGGAAGCGGTGGAGCGGTACCTGAATGATATGGTCACTCCTATGCAGTCGCTGCCTCAGCATCATATCCATGTGATGGAGATGGTGACGGCATTGTACCGGTTTTCCGCAAATAATGAGATACAGGAAGAGGAGGATCTGGGAGATATCCGCCAGCTTTATGGCAGGCTTGTGGAGCTGGAGCCGGAGGGGCTGAAAAAGTGGCTGGTTCGGATCTGCCTGGATTACAGAGAAAAACTGATCCGTTTGCGGAGCAGTTCCACAAAATCTTTTGTTCAGAATGCGAAGGAATATGTGAGGAACAATTATGCAGATGAGGAGCTTTCACTGAACCAGATCTGCGATGCTCTGGGAGTATCCAATTCCTATTTTTCTACGATCTTTAAGAAGGAAACGGGAAATTCTTTTATCGGATATCTTACAGAGTTTCGGATGGAGCAGGCCTCCAGGATGCTGATTGAGACGAATGAAAAGAGCTATATTATAGCCCAGAAGGTGGGATATACGGATTCCAATTATTTCAGCTATGTATTTAAGCGGCAGTACGGCGTTTCACCTTCCAAATACAGAACGGAGCATACAAAACGTGAAAAGTAAGAATTCCGGGCGTTTTAACAGCTTAAGGCAGCGGGGACTTCAGACCACCATTATGATGGCTTTTTCTATTATTTCTATTTCTATTATTCTGATTTTGGGCATTGTTTTGTACGTCCGTTTTTCTGTAGTATCTAGAGAGGAAGTCATTCAGAGTACTCAGAAACTTATGGAACAGACGGGAGAGAGTCTGGAGGATTATCTGATTAGTATGCGGCAGATTTCAGATGCGGCTTATTACAATGTGATTAAGGAGAGTGATTTTTCCACCCAGAATCAGGAGGTTCGGGCGGGGTTGAACCTTCTGTACGAGGCCAACAAGGAAAAGCTTCGCAGCATTGCCCTGTATAACAATTACGGCAGTCTGCTGGCGGCAGAGCCTGTGGCCGATCAGAAAGAAGATCCGGATGTGACTCATCAGGACTGGTATCAGCAGGCAGTGAATGAGATGGAGAATATGCATTTTTCCACCCCACATATCCAGAATCTGTTTAAGGATGTGGCTTTTCGGTATTACTGGGTGATCTCATTAAGCCGGGTAGTGGAGCTTAACAATGGTGGAGATTCTCAGTTGGGAGTGCTTTTGGTGGACATGGACTACTCCAGCATTTCCAGATTGATGAAAAAGATTAATACAGCCAACAACGGCCAGTACTATTATCTGTGCGACAGCAATGGGGAGATCATCTATCACCAGCGCCAGGTACAGATCAGCGATGGGATTGCCAGTGAAAACAGCAAAGCGGCGGCAGCCTGCAAGGACGGCATCTATGATGAAGTTTTTGAGGGAGAGCATCGGAAGGTGGTGGTGAACACCATCAGCTACACGGGCTGGAAGCTGGTGGGAGTGATCCCTTATTCTGCATTCACCTCCGGTATGGCAGGGGTGAGGTACTTCATTGTGCTGTTTACCATCATTATGATGATGACTCTGGTGGTGATCAACCGCATGGTGTCAGTGCGGATTTCCAGGCCCATACTGCGGCTGAATGATTCGGTTCTGGAATATGAGGCGGGAGAGAAACCGAAAATTTATATCGGGGGATCCAAGGAGATCCGGCATCTGGGGTATTCTATTCAGAAGTCCTACGAAGAGATTGAAGAACTGATGAAGCGGATTGTGTGGGAACAGAACGAACGGAGGAAAAGCGAGCTGGATGCTCTGCAGAGTCAGATTAATCCTCATTTCCTCTATAATGCCTTGGATTCCATTACCTGGATGATTGAAGCAGAAAGGAATGATGAGGCGGCTTATATGATCACCCAGCTTGCCCGTTTGTTCCGAATCAGTCTTTCCAAGGGGCGTACGATTATCAGCGTGAAAGATGAAATTCAGCATGCTCAGAGCTATATGAACATTCAAAAGATTCGATGTAAAAATTCTTTTACTGTGGAGTTTGAGATAGAGCCGGAGATCCTCTTGGCCTGCACAGTGAAGCTGGTCTTACAGCCTATACTGGAAAACGCTATTAACTATGGAGTCAGCGGTGAAGATGAGGATGGAGAGATCCGGATCATTGGAAAAGAAAAGGAGGGGAATATTCTCCTTATGGTGAAGGATAACGGAATAGGCATCCCGGAGGATCAGGTGGGGCTGCTGCTTACAGACAACGAGCGGGTGCATAAGCACGGATCCGGAGTGGGGCTTGTGAATGTAAATAACCGGCTGCAGCTTCTGTTTGGAGAAGAGTATGGCCTTCGCATTGAGAGCGAGCCGGACGAGGGAACGACCGTCACTGTCTGTATTCCATTTATCCCCTACACAGAGGAGAACCGAAAACTTCTGGAAAAGGGATACCGTTTCAGCAAAGAGGAGATCATAAGCAGAAAACGCAGGGAAAATAGGGATGAAAAATAGTAGGAAAATGTTTATTCTCATAGAGGGACTGTTGGCAGCGCTTCTGGTGACGGTCTTTTTGGCCATGGTGCGGGAGAGGAAGCCGCCGGAACAGAAGAAGATTTCTGTTATTGTCAGTGCTTCCGATGACAGCCAGTGGGCTGCATTTCAATATGGCCTTCGGATGGCGGCCCAGGATTTTGGGATTGATTTGACGGTGGTGAAAACGCAGGGAGATCTGTGGCTGGAGGAAGAGCAAAGGCTGATAAAACGAGAGATGGAAAAAGGCGCGGATGCGGTGATCGTCCAACCTGCGCCTTATCCGGGGACGGCAAAGATGCTGGAGAAGATGGCGCGTCAGATTCCCATTATGCTGGTGGAGGATAATGGAGCCGCTGAGGGAGAGGAGACCTTCCTTCCCTACACAGCGCCGGATAATTATGGCATGGGGAAAGCACTGGCTTTTGAGCTGCTTTTGGATTACAGCGGAACCATACAGGGAAAAACGATAGGGATTGTTTTAGAAACAGCGGGTTCTGGAGCAGCGAAGAAGCGTCTGCAGGGATTTCTGGATGCTGTTGAGGGGAAGGGAGGAAAGGTTCTTTGGAGTCTTCCGAAAGACCAGAAGATGGAAAGTTATATTCTGAAAGAACAGCCCGGCGTGGATTTTGTCATCGCCCTGGATGATAAAAGCGTGGTGCAGGCAGGAGCGGCCTCAGAGGCCAATGATCTTCATGGAGCTTTGGTTTACGGCATCGGAAATTCTACGGAGGCTGTTTACTATCTGGATTCGGATGCGGTTCAGTGTCTGGTTGTGCCGGATGAATTTAATGTGGGCTATCAGAGTCTGGCAGAGGCGGCGGACAGCAGCGGCAGTTTTTATGACAGGATGGAGAGTCAGACGGTTTCTCATACAGTACTGCGCAGAGAAGAGCTGTTTTTTAAGGAAAATCAGGAGATTCTGTTTACTATGAACCAGTGAACCAGAACAGGGCGGACGTGTTTTGGTATGGAACTATTTGTATTATGGAACTTTTATACCAGGAAACTTTATAACCGGAGGAGTTTGGACCGGAAGGTGAACAGATATGAAGAAAAAGGGATTATGTGGGGTAGCTGTCTGCATGGCGGCAGTCTCTCTTTGGGGCTGTGGAAAGCAGCAGCCGGAGAAAATTGAAAAAGGCAGGATCGGAGTAGCCTGTTACAATGAGAGAGATACCTTTATTAACGCTCTGGTGGAGAGCTTTAAAGAGCAGATGAGTCAGTATGAGAAACAGGGATTTAAGGCGGAAGTGACGGTGACGGACGCGGGGGGGATGCAGAGAAGTCAGGATGATCAGGTGAAGGAGATGATTACCGCCGGCTGCGATGTGCTGTGCGTGAACCTGGTGGATCGGACAGACCCTTCTGAGATCATTGATCTGGCCAGGGAGAAAGACGTTCCCATTATTTTTTTCAACCGGGAGCCAGTGGCAGAGGATATGCTTCAGTGGAATGGTTTGTACTATGTGGGGGCCTATGCGGAGCAGTCAGGAATCATGCAGGGAGAACTGGCGGCGGAGGCTATTGAGAAAAATGATAAGATTGATAAAAATAAGGATGGAAAGATTCAGTACGCAGTGCTGGAGGGCGAGCCGGGGCATCAGGATGCGATCATCCGCACAGAGAATGCAGTCGATACTATGAAGAAAAAGGGAATCAAAATGGAAAAGATCAGCTATGGAATTGCCAACTGGAGCCGGGCCCAGGCTCAGAATCGGATGCTTCAGATGATCAGCCAGTATCCAAACAAAATTGAGTTGGTGCTGGCAAATAATGACGATATGATTTTGGGGGCGTTGGATGCCTATGAGAAGCTGAATCTTACGGAGACTTCGGTGCCGGTATTTTTTGGCATAGACGGAACGGATCAGGGCCTGGAAGCGCTGAGAGAGGGGAAGATAGCAGGCACGGTGTATAACGACAAGGAGGGCCAGGCGAAAGCCATGGCGCAGCTGGCGGTGGCGCTGATTACGGGGGAAGGGCTGGATGAGATCTCCTTTGAAAATGAAAAATATATTTATCTGCCCTATACCAAGGTGACTTCGGAGAATGTGAAGGATTTTATAGGAAAGTCTGAGAAAAATTAAGAGGGTGAGAAGAGCAGGCGGGCTGCGGCAGGGAGAGAAAGAGGCCGCAGTCCTTTTGCTTATGAAGTCCATACAAGAGAGGATTAATTTATGAATCTGTACAGTCAGAAAGATATGCTGGATTATGATGTGGAGACGCCGCTGCGGACGATCTGCGGATTTAAAGTGCGCCCAGGTATGTTTGATATCAACGGAGCCATGGCGCTGAGAAATGGGGTGAATTTTACCATTCACACCCATTATGGGACTGCCTGTGAGCTGCTTTTATTTCACCGACAGCAGGAGGATCCCTTTGCAGTGCTTCCCTTTCCGGAGGACTATAAGATTGGGGATGTGTATTCCATGATTGTATTTGATCTGGATATTGAGGAGATCGAGTATGCCTACCGGGTGGATGGTCCCTATAGGCCGGAGGAGGGCCTTTTGTTTGACCGGAAGAATGTGCTCTTAGATCCCTATGCCAGGGCGGTGGCAGGACAGAAGATCTGGGGTAAGACAAGGCAGGGGGCGTACCATGCCCGGGTGGTGAAAGATTCTTTTGACTGGGGGGATATGCCCCAGTCAAAGCAGGAGTTAAGCGATCTGATCATTTATGAGCTGCATGTTCGGGGATTTACCAAACATCCCTCCTCAGGCGTAAAATGGGGAGGTACCTTTGCAGGGTTAAAGGAAAAGATCCCTTATTTAAAGGATCTTGGCATTAATGCAGTGGAGCTGATGCCTATCTTTGAGTTTGATGAAAACCGCAATGCCAGAGAGGTGGATGGGAAGCGTCTTCTGGATTACTGGGGATACAATACGGTCAATTTCTTTTCTCCCAACACCAGCTACAGCGCCTCTGTGGAATTTAACCGGGAGGGCATGGAGCTGAAAGATCTGATCAAGGCTCTTCATGACAATGGGATTGAGGTGATTCTGGATGTAGTGTTTAATCACACTGCGGAGGGGAATGAACAGGGAGCCACCTTCTGTTTTAAGGGATTGGACAATAAAATCTACTATATGCTCACCCCGGACGGCAATTATTACAATTTTAGCGGCTGTGGCAATACCTTAAACTGCAATCATCCAGTGGTGCGCCAGCTGATACTGGAGTGTCTGCGGTACTGGACGGTGTGCTACCGGGTGGACGGTTTCCGTTTCGACCTGGCCAGCATTCTGGGAAGGAATGAGGACGGAACGCCCATGAATATGCCGCCGCTGCTTCACAGTCTGGCTTTTGATCCCATCCTGAGCCGGACGAAGCTTATCGCAGAGGCCTGGGATGCGGGAGGTATGTACCAGGTGGGCAGCTTCCCGGCACATAAACGGTGGGCAGAGTGGAATGGCAGATACCGGGACGCAGTGAGAGGCTTTTTAAAGGGAGATAACTGGGAGGCCTGGCAGGCGGCCTGGAGCATCTGCGGATCCGGAGATCTCTACGGGGGAGGCCATTTTGGTCAGGAACAAAACAGCCGGTATGCAGGGTACAATTCCTGCGTGAATTTCCTCACCTGTCATGACGGTTTTACCCTTCATGATCTTTATTCCTATAATGAAAAGCACAATCTGGAAAATGGCTGGGATAATACAGACGGAGCTAATGACAACCGCAGTTGGAACTGCGGAGCTGAGGGAGAGACCAATGATCAGGAGGTGCTGAGGCTTCGGTTCCGGATGATTCGCAATGCCTGCGCGGTATTGATGTGCAGCCGGGGGACCCCTATGTTTTTGGCCGGAGATGAATTTGGAAATACTCAGTACGGCAACAACAACAGTTACTGCCAGGATAATGAGATCTCCTGGCTGGACTGGAGTTTGCTGGAGAAAAACAGGGAGCTGTATGAATTTTTCCGATTTATGATTGCATTCCGAAAAAAGCATCCGGTAATCCAGAAAAAACTGCCTTCTGCTGTCTGTGGAATGGAGCCTATGCATACCCATGGGGTACAGGCGGAGGAGACGAACCTGCCGAAGGATACCAGAACTTTTTCCGTAAGCTTTGCAGGCTATGACAGAGTAAAGGGAAAGGACGATCTGGTATATCTCTCCATCAATACTTACTGGGAGGATGTTACCATCACTTTGCCAAAGCTCAAACGGGGCGTCTGGTATCTTACCGTGAACACCAACGGGGATGAGGCGGAAAGGTACTTTTACCAGCCAGGGCAGGAGCGCAGAATTGAGGGAAGTTTTGTGATGCGCCCCAGATCTGTGTGTGTCTTTGTAGGAAAAACGTATGGAAGGTAATTTACCAGTGATGACAAAAATTAAAATCTGATAAATTTTGTGTGAAATTTAGCTAAAATTTTCTCTTCCCTTTTTTACGGAAACGTGCTACAATAACAAAGATAACTAAAATTCGCAGACGAAACAGAATAGAAAAGGACATGATAGAGGCGCGGGCTTCATCAGTACCGGAAATATCAGGCTGGACCGCCGTTTCCGGGAAAGGGGAGACTGCCGAAGGATGTTCTGCCGGTCCGGGCAGGATGTTCTGGGATACCGCAGAAGATGCGGTGTACTGTCACGAAATGTGGAGCGCTATCTGTGTTGGAACGTAAGAGAAGTTTAAATGAGAAGCCGTTGCACCGCAAATGCGTCTCCCTAAGGGAGCTGTCGTTTGCGGTGTTTTTGAGAGGAGAGAACGATATGCGTAGCGGACGAAAGAAACTGGGCTGGCTGGGGGCAGCGGTGCTGCTGCTTGTGCTGGCTCTTGGCATGACGGCTTTTGGAGCAGAGGAGGGGACTGAATATGTAGCTCCTGTTTTTGGAACCTTTTGGTCTTTAATTCCACCGGTGGTGGCCATCGGTCTGGCTTTGATTACCAAGGAGGTGTACAGTTCCCTGTTTTTGGGAATCCTGGTAGGCTCTGTTCTGTATTCTGGAATGAATTTTGAGCGAACCGTGACCCACATCTTCCAGGATGGGTTCATCGCAGTGCTGTCAGATAACTACAATGTGGGGATCCTGATTTTCCTGGTGATTTTGGGAGTTATGGTCTGCCTGATGAATCGGGCCGGCGGTTCTGCCGCTTTCGGACGGTTTGCCGCAAAGCGGATTAAGAGCCGTGTGGGCGCCCAGTTGGCCACTATTTTACTGGGAGTGCTTATCTTTATTGATGACTATTTTAACTGCCTTACTGTGGGAAGCGTGATGCGTCCGGTCACTGACCGATTCAAAGTGTCCAGAGCCAAGCTGGCGTATCTGATTGATGCCACAGCGGCGCCGGTTTGTATCATTGCCCCCATTTCCTCCTGGGCCGCAGCAGTTACCGGATTTGTGGAGGGGGAGGACGGATTTTCTCTTTTTATTCGGGCGATCCCGTATAACTTTTATGCGATCCTTACCATTGTAATGATGGTTTCCATGGTAGTAATGAAGATGGAGTTTGGCTCCATGGCAAAACATGAGAAGAATGCACTGAAGGGAGACCTTTATACGACGCCCGGCCGTCCCTACGAAAATACCCAGGAGGAGAATATATCTGCAAAAGGTACTGTTTTGGATCTTCTGATTCCGATTCTTTCCCTGGTGGTGTGCTGTATTCTGGGAATGCTCTATACCGGCGGATTTTTTGCCGGTACGGATTTTGTCACAGCTTTCTCCAAGAGTGATGCTTCTCTGGGGTTGACATTGGGAAGCTTTTTCGGCCTGGTTATCACCATTGTGCTGTATCAGATCCGCCGGGTGCTAAGCTTCAAAGACTGCATGGGCTGCCTTCCGGAAGGATTCAAGGCAATGGTTCCGGCTATTCTGATTCTTACCTTTGCCTGGACTTTAAAGGCAATGACGGACGGACTGGGAGCCAGTGAATTTGTGGAAACTTTGGTAAAAGGCGGGGCAGAAGGTCTGATGAATTTCCTGCCTGCGATTGTATTTTTGGTGGGCTGTCTTATGGCCTTTGCCACAGGAACCTCCTGGGGAACCTTTGGAATTCTCATTCCTATTGTAACAGATGCGTTTGCGGCTACGGATCCTCAGCTGATGATCATTGCGATCTCTGCCTGCATGGCAGGAGCGGTGTGCGGAGACCACTGTTCACCCATTTCCGATACCACCATTATGTCCTCAGCGGGAGCCCAGTGTGAGCATGTGAATCATGTGAGCACTCAGATACCGTATGCAGTATTGGCGGCGGCAGTATCCTTTGTCTCTTACCTGATTGCAGGGTTCGTAAAGACGGCATGGATCGCACTTCCAGCAGCAGTGCTGTTGATGATTCTTACGTTGGTGGTACTGAGAGCAACCGGACTGGCAGTGTCCACCAGTGCGGAAAAATAGGGAAAATGCAGTGTGAAAAAACACTTGCAATTAGAAGCGAATTCCAGTACAATAAAAAGCGATATAAAAAAATAAAACAGACGGGAGCTTGTATGACAGGCTGAGAGGAAGGTATGACCTTCGACCGATAACCTGATTTGGATAATGCCAACGTAGGGATGCCTGGAATAGGACTATTTAGCGGAAGCTGCCAGATTAGGCGGCTTCCGTTTTTTTTGTTTCATAGGAATGTCCTTCCTATGAAACAAAATGCTTGGCAGGATCGCACTGCGGCGGGCAGGGAAGCCGTTCTGTGATGGAAAGGGAGTGAAAAGAGGATTCCCGATTGTTTCGGGCGGATAGAAGGGGAGCGCCTTGTGTCTTGTATTTTGCGATGGGAACCCGTGTTTCGGGGTGAGAGGAGAAAAGAGATTCTCGACCGGGCGGGGCTTTCGGGCTTCGTACAAAATACGAAAAGAGGATGATGAAATGAAAGATCCTAAAGGATTGTTAAAAATGGTTGTGCTGTCGATGTTTGTAGGCTTGGGTGTGGTGATTTCTCCTATTCTGAGGGTGGAGGGAATGTGCCCCATGGCCCATTTTATCAATGTGGTATGCGGGGTGTTTCTTGGCCCTTGGTACGCACTGCTGTGTGCCATTCTCATTGGCATCATAAGAATGGCGCTGATGGGGATCCCTCCGCTGGCTCTTACAGGAGCTGTGTTTGGAGCCTTTCTCTCAGGGATGTTCTATCAGATGTCCAGGGGGAAACTGATGGCAGCAGTGATTGGCGAGGTGATCGGAACGGGTCTGATCGGAGCGGTCGTTTCCTATCCGGTTATGACGTTTTTGTGGGGAAAGGAAGGATTGAGCTGGCTTTTTTATGTTCCTTCTTTTGTCTGCGGAACCCTGATCGGAGGAAGCATTGGATATCTCTTTTTGCGCAAGCTGGCAGATAACGGAATGCTGGCAAGACTTCAGGAGATGTTAGGATCGAAAAGCTATACGGATCAGAGCAGTGTCCTGTCTCAGGCAGTGACCATTGCAGCGCTGGGAGCGGCAGGCTTCGTTGTGGTGAAAATAAGTGAAGACCTGTTTTCCCTCACTGCTCCGGCATGGTCCTTTCTGGCTTATGGGTTGCTGGCAGTCTTTCCGGCAGCCGGTATCATTTATTACATAACGAAAAAAATGAAAAGGGTTCACTAAATGATAGAAACAATCAGAGAAAAGGTAAAAGAAACGAAGCCATTGGTTCACTGCATTACAAATCCCATTTCCATTCATCAGTGCGCCAACACAGTTCTGGCAGTGGGAGCCCGCCCCATTATGGCAGAGCATCCGGATGAAGTGGAGGAGATTACGGCAACAGCAAAAGCAGTGCTGCTGAACTTGGGAAATATTACAGATGTCCGGATGGAGTCCATGCTTCGTTCCGGGAGAACTGCAAAAAAATATCAGATTCCTGTTATTTTGGACGCAGTGGGAGCGGCCTGCTCCAGGCTGCGAAAAGCCTTTGCCACAGAACTGCTTTCAGGGGGCATCCCCACGGTTGTGAAGGGGAACTATTCGGAGATCCAGGCGCTGTACCGGGAAACGTATGCTGCGTCAGGGGTGGATGCGGAAGATTCCCTGACAGAAGAGCAGATCAGACCGACAGCAGCCGCTCTGGCAAAAAGAGATCGCTGCATTGTCCTGGCCACCGGGAAAACAGATCTTATCACAGACGGAAAGCAGATGATCTTTGTGAAAAACGGCACTCCTATGCTGACAACAGTCACCGGAACAGGATGTATGCTGGGCGCTTTGTGCGCCAGCTATCTGACAGCAGGAAAAGGGCTGTACGGGGCAGCGGCAGCCTGTGGGGTTCTTGGAATCTGCGGAGAATTGGCAGAGACCGGGAAGGGATCCGGCAGTTTTATGGTGAGTCTGATGGATCATTTGTCTACAATGAGCAGGGAGGAGCTGGAAAGAAATCTGGATATGGAGGTGAAAGAAATTGCAGGGGTTTGATACGACCATGTATTTTATCACAGACAGCAACGGTTTTGGGGAGGAAGAATTTCTAAGAAGGACGGAGGCGGCTCTTTTGGGGGGCGTGACGCTTCTGCAGCTTCGGGAAAAGGAAAAATCAGTAAGGGAATACATCGATCTGGCCAGGAAGGTGCATAGCCTGACCAGGAAATATGGGATTCCCATGATTATTGACGACCGGGTGGATGTGGCCATGGCGGTGGATGCAGAGGGAGTTCATCTGGGGCAGAGGGATTTTCCAGTGGATACGGCGAGAAAACTGCTGGGTGAGAAAAAGATCATAGGGGCAACCGCAAAGACCGTGGAACAGGCTTTGGAGGCTTACAAAAATGGGGCAGATTATCTGGGAGTGGGAGCCATCTATCCTACTACCACAAAGGTGAAAACCGTCCTGACCTCCACCGATATGCTGAAGAAGATTTGTGAAGCAGTACCCATACCGGTGAATGCCATAGGAGGACTGAATAAGGAAAATCTGGGAGTCTTAAAAGGGATTTCCATAGCAGGTATCTGCGCGGTATCGGCGGTCATGAAAGCAGAAGATCCCAGGCTGGCAGCCATGGAGCTTCGGCAGGCAGTCGGAGAACTGACCGGTCGATAAGATACCAAGGTACCGGAAAGCCAGAGTCAGAAGGATAAAAGACCGCAGAGAGAAATTTGAAGCAGCAAGAGAAACAGGATTATAAAATTATATTAAGATCGGTAACTGCAGAAACGTAAAAGACAGGAAGATGAAAGGAAACAGGGGAAGGAAGATGAAAACAGCATTGACCATTGCAGGAAGTGATTGCAGCGGAGGTGCCGGGATCCAGGCGGATCTTAAGACCATGACCATGAACGGAGTGTATGCAATGAGTGTCATCACAGCGCTGACGGCACAGAATACAACTGGGGTGAGGGGAATTCTGGAGATTCCGCCGGAATTTTTAAAGCAGCAGATCGACGCTGTATTTGAGGATATTGTGCCGGATGCGGTGAAGATCGGTATGGTTTCCTCCGAAAAGCTGATCCAGGTGATGGCACAGCGGCTGGAGTATTATGGGGTAAAAAGGCTGGTGGTGGATCCGGTGATGGTTTCCACCAGCGGCTGCAGATTGCTGGAGGAGAGGGCAATCCTGACGCTGACCGGAGAACTGTTTCCCCTGGCATCCCTTGTGACACCCAATATCCCGGAAGCGGAGCTGCTCTCAGGAATCACGATTTCCCGGAAAGAAGATATGGCGGAGGCGGCAAGAATCATAAATGAAAAATTTGGCTGTGCAGTGCTTTTGAAAGGGGGACATCGGGTCAATGATGCCAATGATTTTCTCTACGAAAAAGGTGGCGGCTGCTGGTTTGAAGGAAAACGGGTGGATAATCCCAATACCCATGGAACCGGTTGTACGCTCTCCTCGGCCATAGCAGCAAATCTGGCCAAAGGATTTCCAATGGGAGAGTCTGTGAGACGGGGGAAGGAGTATATTTCCAAGGCTCTTGAGGCAAGACTGGATCTGGGAGCGGGTTCCGGTCCTATGCAGCACAATTTTGATTTGAGCGGCAGGTTTGCAGAGGAATACTGTCTGGAAAGGAATGAAAAATTATGAGAAATTATAAGACACAGATGGATGCAGCAAGAAAGGGAATTATCACGCCGCAGATGAAGGCGGTGGCAGCAAAAGAGTATTACAGGGAGGAGGATCTGAGGGAGCTGGTGGCCAGGGGCCAGGTGGTGATTTGCGCCAATAAGCGGCATACCTGTATAGACCCCAACGGAGTGGGCTCCATGCTGCGGACAAAAATCAATGTCAATCTGGGTGTCTCCAGAGACTGCAAGGACTATGAGGTGGAGATGAAAAAAGTGATGGCAGCGGTGGAGCTGGGAGCTGAGGCCATCATGGATCTTTCCTCTCATGGAAATACCCAGCCTTTCCGCAGAAAGCTTGTCAGCGAATGTCCGGCCATGATTGGGACAGTTCCTGTTTACGACAGCGTGATTCACTATCAGAGAGATCTTGCAACACTGACAGCAAAGGATTTTATTGATGTCGTAAGGCTTCATGCGGAGGATGGGGTGGATTTTGTGACCCTTCACTGCGGGATTACCAGAAAGACTATTGAACAGATCCGGCAACATAAAAGAAAGATGAACATTGTTTCAAGAGGCGGTTCCCTGGTGTTTGCCTGGATGAGCATGACTGGACAGGAAAATCCCTTTTACGAATATTTTGACGAGATTCTGGAGATTTGCCGGGAATACGATGTGACCATCTCCCTGGGAGATGCCTGCCGGCCAGGATGCTTGGCAGATGGCAGCGATGTATGTCAGATCGAAGAACTGGTGCGCTTGGGAGAGCTGACAAAGCGGGCCTGGGAAAAGGATGTGCAGGTGATGGTGGAAGGGCCAGGACATCTGCCTTTAGATCAGATCGAGGCAAATATGAAGCTTCAGCAGACCATCTGCATGGGAGCGCCCTTCTATGTGCTTGGCCCCATCGTAACAGACATTGCTCCCGGATATGATCATATTACCGGGGCCATCGGAGGGGCAGTGGCAGCTTCCGCTGGGGCAGCGTTTCTCTGCTATGTGACTCCGGCAGAGCATTTGGCCCTTCCCAATGTGGAGGATGTAAAACAGGGGATTATTGCTTCCAAAATCGCAGCCCATGCTGCGGACATTGCCAAAAAGGTTCCTCATGCCAGAGATCTGGATGATGCCATGGGAGATGCGCGAAGAACCTTTGACTGGGAAAAGCAGTGGAAGTGTTCCATTGATCCGGAGACGGCAAAACGCATTCGGGCAGAGCGGGCACCGGAATATGAGGACAGCTGCTCCATGTGCGGAAAGTTCTGCGCAGTGCGCAGCATGAACAAGGCGTTGAATGGAGAATATATTGATATTCTGTAGCAGAAAAAAAGATTGAAAAATAAAAAATTTCGTGTATACTGGATAGTAGGAAAAAACAGGGTTTGGAGTTTTCCAGATCTGGTGTAAGGAGCGTATTCGTATGAGTCAGGCAAAAGTGGACCGTTATAAAGAAGAAAAGAAAAACCGGGAAAAGATTATGAAAAAGCAGAAGATGGAATGGCTGCTGACCAAGATTGGTCTTTGCGTATTTGGTGTGGCAGTATTGGGCTGGGCAGGCTTTTCCGTGTATCAGAGTATGACAGCAGAACCTCAGTCAGCAGTAGAGCTGGAGAATTATACGGTGGATACCGGGGCTTTGGATGAATATCTCAACGGGCTGACACAGGAATAAGAAAGATACAGAAGTTTTTCGGATTTCGGGCTTGATTTTTCGGAAAAAGAATGATATTGTGTAAGTACTCATACGACTGACGGAAGTGGAATTGACCACAGGGAGTATGAGGTGATTGAGAAGCCGACCGTCTGGGCATTGTGAGAATGTCCGGGCGGTTTTTTTTCATTTCATAGGAAATTCGATCCTATGAAATGGAAAAAAACCGCAGGATTGCAAAGTGGCGCGCAAAACAAAGACAGCAGAGGCGCACTGACGGAACTTGCATATGGTACAGACTCACTGGAGAGAGAGGAGAAAGATCTATGGAAAAAATTTCTTTGGAGCAGGAGTTAAAGTCCAACAGCTATCCCGGAAGAGGGATTGTGATCGGCCGTTCGGCAGACGGTACAAAGGCTGTGGCAGCGTATTTTATTATGGGAAGAAGCGAGAACAGCAGGAACCGGATTTTTGTGGAAGAAGGATCGGGAATCCGCACCCAGGCTTTCGATCCCTCCAAGCTGGTGGATCCCAGCCTGATCATTTATGCTCCGGTGCGGGTTCTTGGAAATAAGACCATTGTGACCAACGGAGATCAGACGGATACCATTTATGAAGGAATGGATCATCAGCTCACCTTTGAGCAGTCCTTGAGAAGCAGGGAGTTCGAGCCGGATGCGCCCAACTACACCCCCAGAATTTCCGCAGTGATGCACGTGGAGAATGGCGCCTACAGCTATGCCATGTCGATTTTAAAGAGCAACAACGGAGATCCTTCCGCCTGCAATCGTTATACTTTTGCTTATGAGAACTGTGTGGCAGGAGAGGGACACTTCATCCATACCTACAAAAATGACGGAAATCCTCTTCCCAGCTTTGAGGGAGAACCTAAACTGGTGAGTATTCCCGATGATATGGAGGCTTTCACGGACCTGCTGTGGAACAGCCTGAATGAGGATAATAAAGTATCCTTATTTGTGCGGTATATTGATATTGCAACAGGCGCTTATGAGACAAAGATTGTAAATAAAAATCAGAGATAAAGGTCAGAGAGCAATCCGTTATTTAAAAGCAGTAGCTATAAACAGCGCTTAAATTTAGAAATCAAGACAAGCAATTCATTTCAGAGATCAAGGTCAGAAGAAAGAGGAGGATTCAAATGCAGGAATTACAGTTAAAATACGGATGCAACCCCAATCAGAAACCTTCCAGAATTTACATGGAGGATGGAAGCCAGCTTCCCATTCAGGTGCTCTCCGGCAAACCGGGTTATATCAATTTTCTGGATGCCTTTAACGGCTGGCAGCTGGTGAAGGAACTGAAGGAGGCCACAGGTCTCCCGGCAGCCACTTCCTTTAAGCATGTGTCTCCCGCCGGCGCGGCAGTGGGATTGCCGCTGGACGAGACTCTGGCAAAGATTTACTGGGTGGATGATCTGGGAGAACTTTCTCCATTGGCCTGCGCCTATGCAAGGGCCAGAGGAGCTGACCGGATGTCCTCCTTCGGAGATTTTATCGCACTGTCTGATGTGTGCGACAAAGATACTGCAATGCTGATCAAGCGGGAAGTATCCGATGGCGTCATTGCCCCCGGATATACCAAGGAAGCCCTTGAGATTTTGGGACAGAAGAAAAAGGGAAATTACAATGTGATCCAGATTGATGAGAATTTCCGCCCCAATCCCATTGAGCGCAAACAGGTGTATGGGGTCACCTTTGAGCAGGGGCGTCAGGAGCTGAAGATCGATGACGCGCTGTTGGCCAATGTGGTGACAGAGAATCAGGAGATTCCCAAAGAAGCCCTGACAGATTTGAAGATTGCGCTGATCACTTTGAAATATACCCAGTCCAACTCTGTGTGTTATGTAAAGGGAGGACAGGCAATTGGAATCGGTGCAGGTCAGCAGTCCAGAGTACACTGTACCCGTCTGGCAGGTCAGAAGGCGGATAACTGGTTTCTCCGCCAGTGTCCCAAGGTATTGAATCTTCCCTTTGCGGATCACATTACCAGAGCGGAGCGGGATAATGCCATTGACGTTTACATTGGAAATGAATCTGCAGATGTGCTGGCAGAGGGAGCATGGCAGAAAGTATTTACCGAGCAGCCGGAGGCATTTACCGCAAAGGAAAAGCGTGCATGGCTCGATCAGCTGCAGGGTGTGACCCTTGGCTCCGATGCGTTCTTCCCGTTCGCCGATGGTGCGGAGATTCTTATCAACGCAGGTGTCAAGGCCATCGTCCAGCCGGGTGGTTCCATCCGCGATGAGGAAGTGTTCGAAGCGGCCCGCAAGGCCGGCGTCACCATGTATGTGACCGGCACCCGCCACTTCTTCCACTGATCGTTCCACTTCTCATACGAGAGTATTGTGATTAGTGTGGCGTCCGATTCCGTATTGGTTTCGGGCGCCACGTTTATTATGATTACGATTATTGCAGGCAAGCGAGATATGAAAGGCCTCGGAATGAGCCATCCTTACGTTTCCGAAGATCATGAGGGCAAACCGTGGTTTGAATGGATTGTCGCAGTTGTAGTGATTATTGCGACGGTGCTTGCGGTCGCAGGATATACAAAGGCCGCCACCGCTGCGATCGCGGTGACGGCCATGGTGACTGGGCTGGTCAGGCTGGTGTTGCGTGAACGCAGCCCATGGAAGGTCCGGTCAGTTGTTTTCGACGCTTTCATGGGTGTAGGTTTGGGCGCTGGACTGCTCATTCTCCTCACCATCGTTCCTGTCGGAAACTGACGCTTCGTCGAGAACAGTGTCGTTTTCGATTTCATCGGAGACTTCGGCATCCGACGTATTCTTCTTCGTGCCGACCATACCGGAGATAATGACGATAAGGGCAACGACGGCAGCTGCGAGAACGGGGCAGATCCAGAAGACCCACAGCTGCTGCAATGGTTCCTCATTCAGACCCTGGTTTTGCGTGAAAATAGCGATGCCAGTAGCGCGTGCCGGGTTCAATGCAGCTCCGGTCACTGGGTAGGCGATGGCGGTGCCGATGCCGTAGGCAAGTCCCATCGCGAAGGCATGGTTCGTATCGGACTCGCCATGTTTGCCCGTGGTACGAAGCGCGGTGGCAACAATGACGATGCCTGCGATGACTTCGACAGCGATGGCCAAGGTGATGCTGAATGTCACGCCATAGTTGCCAAGTGTGGCGTAGGAGACGGAGTTCTTATCGAAGCCGTTGATCGTCGGCGTCATCCAGATCTTGAATGTCACCTGCTCGGAAGTCGGCAGAAGGAATCGGATGGCAGCGCCGGCGCCAATGCCGCCGAGCACTTGGGCAATGATGTACAGAATGCCATCAAGCACATGGGTCTTGCCGGTGAGCATGGCGGCGACAGATACGGCCGGATTGAATTGCGCTCCGGAGATGGATCCAAAGATCACGGTGGCCGCGGCATACACGATGCCCGTCAGCAGGGCGATGAACGCCATATTGATGCCGTACACTGCGGAGCCAAGCGAGTAGATCGCGTAAATCGCGAAGCAGATGATGAAGCTTCCCACAAGTTCCGCTCCGACACGAAGTGCCAGCGGCTTGCTTTGCTCTTCCTTAGTTATGGACGTTGCTTCAACAGCAGTCATAGTCTTTCCTCTGTCATATAGTGGACAAGTTGCGATTTTTTGGAAATCGCCAAACGACTGCCATAGTACCAGCAGTCCCTATAAGTATTATCCGGCCACGTTGGGAGAACGATGCCAAACGCATATTCCCGCGCCGCGAAGGCGCATACACATGACAATGAAGGTATCCGCCTGCAGAAGCTTCTTGCTCAGGCAGGTTTTGGGTCCCGTCGCAAATGTGAAGAGATCATTACTGAAGGACGCGTCGAAATCGACGGTGAGCTTGTCACCGAGTTGGGGACTCGCGTCGACCCGAAACATCAGGAAGTCCGTGTGGACGGCTCCCGTGTTCGTGTGAACCCCAATCATGTCACGCTTGCCTTGAACAAGCCGAAGCGCGTGCTCAGCGCCATGGAGGATCCGAAGGGACGTTACACCCTGAGCGACATCGTCGGTGACAAGTATGACCGTATTTTCCACATGGGTCGTCTGGATTACGATTCCGAAGGCCTGATTCTCATGACGAACGACGGCGAGTTGAGCCAGCATGTCATGCACCCCAAATATGAGGTCGAGAAAACCTATATTGCCACGTTGGAAGGTCGCATCAGCGGTCAGGTGTGCCGCCGACTGGTCACCACCGGCGTGCAGCTCGATGACGGTTGGATCAAGCTTGACCGTTGCGCGATTCTTGATGCCAGCCGCGATAACACTCTGGTCAAGGTGGTACTGCACTCCGGCAAGAACCGTATTGTTCGTCGTATCTTCGGATCGATCGGTTTCCCGGTCAGGCGTTTGGTGCGCACTCAGATCGGCCCGATTAAACTTGGCGATCTGAAGTCCGGATCGTACCGTGTGCTTTCGCAGACTGAGGTGCGTTCCCTGTCCAAGGCGGTGGGCCTGTGATCCGCGTAGCTATTGATGGGCCTGCGGGCGTCGGCAAGTCTTCCACGTCCAAAGCGTTGGCCAAGTATTACGGTTTTGCTTATCTCGATACCGGCGCCATGTATCGTGCCTGCGCATGGTGGTGCATGAACAAGGGTATCGACCTCGATGCGGAGACTGTCGACGAACAGCTGGTCACTGAAACCGTGGGCGAGTTCTTCACCGAGGGTCATTTTGACATCAGTGTCGATCCGGACGATCCGAAGGTGTATGCCGATGGCGAAGACATCAGTGAGGTGATCCGTTCCTCTGAAGTGTCATCCCATGTGTCCAAGGTGTCGAACATCATTCCGGTTCGTCATGTGCTTATTGCCGCACAACGCGCGTATATTGCTCGTGAAGCGGCTTCCGATTCCTTCTCCGAAGGTGCTGGCGTGGTTGCCGAAGGCCGTGACATCACTACAGTTGTTGCGCCGGATGCTGAAGTGCGTGTATTGCTTACCGCTCGTGAGGAAGTCCGCCAAGCCCGTCGAGCAGGGCAGTCAGCTTCCGGAGTTGGCGCAGAAAACGTTGCGGCACGAGACAAGGCTGATTCCAAGGTCACGAATTTCACGTCCGCAGCGGAAGGTGTGTTGACCGTTGACAATTCCGATTTGGATTTCGGCGAAACCCTCGACGTGCTTGTGCGCATCGTCGATGACGCTATTGAAGAGCAGCAATATCGCCAATATGCGTCCAATCTTGATGATTATGAGTTGGATGAGGGCGATGAAGGGCTGATTGATGGATCGTCTTTCGTTGGTGGCGAACGCCAGTCTGGCCCGAAGCCGGTCGGCGTGCTTGCCGTTGTTGGACGTCCGAATGTTGGCAAGTCCACGCTGGTGAATCGTATTCTCGGACGTCGTGCGGCCGTTGTGGAAGATACTCCAGGCGTGACCCGAGACCGTGTGAGCTACGATGCTGAATGGGCCGGCACTGATTTCAAGCTGGTCGATACCGGTGGTTGGGAAGCCGATGTCGAAGGCATTGAATCCGCCATCGCGTCGCAGGCGCAAATCGCCGTCCAGCTTGCTGACGCCGTGGTACTTGTGGTGGATGGTCAGGTTGGACTTACCAATACTGACGAGCGTATCGTAAAGATGCTACGATCCTCTGGTAAGCCAGTCACGCTTGCGGTGAACAAGGTCGATGATCGTGAGAGCGAGTATCTGACCGCAGAATTCTGGAAGATGGGTTTGGGGGAGCCATACGGTATTTCCGCCATGCACGGCCGCGGCATCGGCGAACTGCTTGATGCGGCTTTGGAGTCGTTGAAGAAGGCTGAGAAGACTTCCGGGTTCCTCACTCCATCGCATCTTCGTCGTGTGGCACTGGTCGGACGTCCGAACGTTGGCAAGTCGTCCTTGCTGAACCAGCTGGCGCATGAAGAGCGCACCGTGGTCAACGATCTGGCTGGAACCACCCGCGACCCTGTCGATGAGGTGGTGACGGTTGATGGTGAGGATTGGCTGTTCATCGATACCGCCGGCATCAAGCGTCGCCTGCACAAGTTGTCCGGCGCCGAGTATTTCTCGTCGTTGCGTACGCAGGCCGCGATTGAGCGTTCGGAGCTTGCATTGGTGCTGTTCGACGCCTCCCAACCGATCTCCGATCAGGATCTGAAGGTGATGAGTCAAGCCGTGGATGCCGGTCGATGCATTGTCCTGGTATTCAACAAGTGGGATTTGATGGATGATTTCGATCGTCAGCGCATGGAACGCTTGTGGAAGACCGAGTTTGACCGCGTGACGTGGGCCCAGCGCGTGAATCTGTCGGCTAAGACCGGATGGCATACGAATCGTCTGGCCAGAGCTATGCGTGGCGCCTTGGAGTCGTGGGACAAGCGCATCCCGACCGGCAAGCTCAACGCTTTTCTGGGCAAGATTCAAGCTGCACATCCGCATCCGCTTCGTGGTGGCAAGCAGCCACGCATTCTTTTCGCGACCCAGGCTTCGACGCGCCCACCGCGTTTTGTGATTTTCGCTACTGGCTTCCTTGAGCACGGTTATCGTCGTTACATCGAACGTTGCCTGCGTGAGGAGTTTGGTTTCGAGGGTTCCCCGATTCAGATTTCGGTGAATATCCGAGAAAAGAAAAAGCGCAAGTAGCTCGTTTTTTCTTTTTTTGGGGGGGCATGCCATCATTCGTGGCATGCCCCCCCAGAAAAAACGGTTGCAAGAAATACTGTATCTGCCAATCTGTGTAGCTAATGTGCGGCACGCTATTGACCGGGCGTCTTAGAAAAGTGGCTGTTCTTCGGCGTCTCTTTGGCGTAGATATCCGCTGATCGCACGTCGGGCAAGAGAACTCAAGGACATGCCCTCTTCCGTTGCACGTTCCCGTGCCGTTTTGCCGATGGCATAGGGGAGTTTGATTTTCCATTCGTCGCCAAGCTGTTCGCGCCCGTCGGTGTTCTTTGGCCTTCGTCCGGGACGAACGGTGTCGGCTGTGTCGCTTAGGTTATCGCTTTTAAGCGCTCTTCGGGTCAACTCGGTGAGAGTGATACCATCATGTTTCGCGCGTTCTCGAGCTTCCACACCAAGTTCCCGGGGCAAGCGGATCTTCCATTCATCTTCAGGCACGGAAAAATCGAACACGTGGGCAAGGTCATCAACATCGTCAAACTGTGGCTGGGCGTCCCTCGACTTCAAGACAATCACCTCTTACCTGCATGTGTAAGACTGACAACCTTAAAAAGAAAACCCGAAATCATACGAATCCGGGTTTTTCAAGTCGGACCAGCGGGATTTGAACCCGCGACCCCTTGACCCCCAGTCAAGTGCGCTACCAAACTGCGCTATGGTCCGAGCGATGCAAAAGCACCGAAAATGAAACATAGCATAGTCTGCGTTTTTTTTCAAATACATCGTGTTGCGCAGTCAATGAAACGTGATGAAGAATGCGTAAAGATGACGTTTGTGTCAAAAAAAAATATCTTTTTAATATCCAAAAGCCCCCCGTTACGGGAAATGTGTCGTAGTATTACTTAGGTACAACGAGAACATGACGCCCGCATGAAAGGGAAAGACATTGACTGAGGACGTATTCGAATACTCCGCCGCAAAGATGCGGGAAAATGGGATGACCGATATGGCTATCGCACAGTTCAAGCGTCTATATGAGGTTTGGCGTAACGAGGAGGCAAGCAGCTGGATTCGTGAGGATGAGGTGGAACCGTTGGTGGGGGTACCCAGCTTCCATGACGTTTACGAGACTATCAACCACGACAAAGCCGTTGATGCGTTCGCAAAAACCGCATTCCTTAAGCTCAATGGCGGGCTTGGCACCTCCATGGGACTGGATTGCGCCAAGTCTCTCTTGCCCGTGCGTCGCCACAAGGCCCGTCAGATGCGTTTCATCGACATCATCGTCGGACAGGTGCTGACTGCACGCACTCGTCTGGGTGTGGAGCTGCCGTTGACGCTGATGAATTCATTCCGCACTTCAGACGACACCATGAAGGTGCTGAGAGCCAACAAGAAATTCCATCAGGAGGATATTCCTCTGGAGATTGTGCAGCATCAGGAACCAAAGATTAGCGCGGAAACGGGCCTTCCTGTCAGCTTTTCGGCAAATCCCGAACTTGAATGGTGTCCGCCAGGCCACGGTGACCTGTTCTCAACCATCTGGGAATCCGGATTGCTTGACGTGCTCGAGGAACATGGTTTCAAGTATTTGTTCATCTCGAATTCCGACAATCTCGGTGCACGACCTTCGCGTACGCTAGCCCAGCATTTCGAAAACACTGGCGCTCCGGTCATGATTGAAGTCGCCAAGCGCACTCCCGCCGACCGCAAGGGCGGCCATATCGTGCGTGACAAGGCTACGGGCCGTTTGATGCTGCGTGAAATGAGTCAGGTGCATCCAAATGACAAAGACGATGCTCAGAACATTGAAAAACACCCGTACTTCAACACGAACAGCATCTGGGTGCGGATTGACGCTTTGAAGGCCAAGCTGTCCGCTTATGACGGCGTGCTACCGTTGCCGGTGATCCGTAATAAAAAGACCGTTGATCCCACCGATCCGACGAGCGAGCCTGTCATTCAGTTGGAAACGGCCATGGGAGCCGCGGTGACGTTGTTTGATGGTGCCACTTGCGTGTGCGTGGATCGCATGCGTTTCCTGCCCGTGAAAACCACCGACGATTTGTTCATTATGCGGTCTGATCGATTCCATCTGACGGACCAGTATGAGATGGAGGACGGTAACTACATTTTCCCGGACGTCCATTTGGATTCACGGCACTACAAGAACATTCATGATTTCGATACGAGATTCCCGTATGGAGTTCCATCACTCGCCGCGGCAAATTCCGTTGATATCGAGGGTGACTGGACCTTTGGCAGGGATGTAGTACTGTTTGGTGACGCGCGGCTGTCTGACACCGGCGAGCCGAGTTATGTTCCGAACGGCGAATACGTTGGCCCGCAAGGCATCGAACCGGACGATTGGGTGTGATTTACAACACGGTCGAACGATAAAAAAGATATTATTTTTGTGAAATGGCGCTCAACTGTGGAAAAAGCCTCTAAGATAGAGTGAGTGTGGGGAAACTCATACGCACTTATAACGAAACAATAACTATACGTGAGGACTAATGGCAGAGGGCAGTAACGGAAGGCGTCGTTTCTCCGACAAATGGGGCAAGCACGAACTTGATGTGTTGGCTGTGCTTTCCTCAGCTTTTCCGCAATGGCTCACTTCCCGTCAGATCGCTCAGCGCGTGAAGGCGTATGCCGATTCCTATGGGGAACTGGCAGATCAGGCGGCGAAGGCAGCTTTTGCCAAGCAATTCCAGCGTGACCGCGCCAAGCTTGCGGCCATGGGCATTGCCATCGAATCAAGGCAGCCGGAATATTCATCCAAGTCGGAGGGGCAGGACTTCGCGTCCTACCGTCTGCAGCTTGGTGACGAGCCTCGTGTTCGTCTGCTGTTCGGGGATGAGGATCTGCCGATTTTGGCTGCCGCCAACTACTTGGCTCGTTCCATGTCGATTTCCTCGGCTCCTGCGCATGAGACGCAACATACGTCTCGTACTGCGCCGCGTGTTCCTCAGACGCCTATTCCGGGACTTGGTCTTGACTCCATCGCTCCTGGACTGGGAACCCAGTCCATTCCCGACGAATTGGTCAAAGTTGTCGACCAGCGTCGTTTTGCGGCCACGGTGGATGTTGATGGCGAGCATTTAAATGTCGCCTATACTGATTCCGATGACCTGGCCATGTTCGTGTTATCCCATCCAGGCGCGTCCATCGTCAGTCCGCAGGAAGCCGTTGACGCGTTCAATCGTCGCCTGAATGCAGCCACGCAGTTCGTGCCTGCCGACGAATCCACGGGAGATGACAGTTCCACCGTCGCTGCCATGGAGATCAATCGTAATAGCGCAGACGATGCCGATGTCGAGGAAGGCAAAGGACGCCCGAAGAAGAATTCCGCATTCCAGACCGGTAGCGAAGTCGACCGTCGCCTGCGGTTGATGCTGTTCCTCTCGGCGCACCTTGGCGAGGAGTATTCGCTTGAGGAGCTTGCGGAACGTTTCATCGGCAAACCGAAGTCCGACGATGAGCTGAAGAAGTTCGTCAACGTCATTCATAAAGACATCAACACGCTGACCACGGTTTCCGATGATGGGGAGATGGCGGGAAGTCAATTCTTCGATATCGATTGGTCGCTGCTTGACGCGGAAGGCATCGTTTCAGCCACGAATTCGCTTGGTTTGGAACGCTTGGCGGGTATTTCACAGCAGTATCTGAGTATGCTTACCGCATCCGTAAGCTATCTCGCGCATTCGTCGTTGCTGCCGGATAGGCTTCGCGAGCAGGCCGAATCGCTGTACAGCCGCCTTCGCCAGCATGTTGAGCCGGGGGATATGCCGTGGTTGAGTCTGACTGGCTATGAAATGGAGCCGCGCAACTTCTCCATCGTGAAAAGCGCGATTTCCAAGAGTTCACTGCTTGACATGGAATACACGGATGGCGCAGGACGAACCCAGCGCAAGCTTGTCGCTCCAGACAAGATCTTCGTTGACGAGGGTGTTTTCTACGTTGCCGTATGGACTGATGTCGCTGCCGCGGCACCGGCGGATAAAGCCAAGTATGTGAAGAAGGACACCACGATCAACAAGGCTACGGGCAAGCCTCGCATCTGGCAGGTGCTACGTATCTCCCGCATTGAGAAGGCTGAATTAGTCGAGCCGATCGCAAGGATCGACATTCCTGATGTACCCGCATCCGAATTGCGTAAGTGGAGCTTTGATAATGGGACTCCGGCTGTGTTCGTTACCAATCAGGACGATCTGTCGTTTATTGACGGATTGTCGGGAGCGACGGTCGAAAAGTGCGGAGAAGGCGAGAAAGTGCACCTGATTGTCTCGTCCGATTCCTGGTATGTCGCATTCTGCATTGCACATGCGCGACATATCACCGCCGTGGCTCCTGAGACGTTACGTACCATGATTGTTGCCCGTGCCCAGCATGAGTTGAGTATTGGCGATCGTGAGAACGAGAACTGACGGGAGTGGTTCTATGCCTTGGTGGGTTTGGCTAGTACTCGTTCTATTCATGTTGGTGATGATCGTTTCCGGGATCGTCTATGCGTGTCTGCATGGCTACCATGCGTTCAAGGATATGGCGAAACTGGGCGAATGCGCGGCGAAGCGGATCGACGCTATGGGTAAGCCATTGCCTTGCCAAAACGAGAACGACACGCCTTTTTTCACTAGGCCTTTACAGGATGCTGCCGAGCGCTACACGAATGCCCATGCTGAAGTCATCGAAAGGCGTGAGGCGAATCGCAATCGCCATGCCCAACAGTGGGCGCAATGGCGTCATTTTAATGATTGACCTAACTAAATTGTAAGGAATTATGACCCATCATCGTCGCCGTAATAACGGTACTGGCACGTCGGATACCAATGGGGCCGAATTGTCTCCCGCACAACGATACGCCGCATTCAAACAGACTCAGGCCAAACAGCGCACTGTTGCCGCCGAATTCGCCAGATCCATGTCATTTGAGCTCGATGAATTTCAGTTGCAGGCCAACGAGGCGTTGGAAACGGGAAACAATGTTCTTGTGGCGGCACCAACCGGAGCTGGCAAAACGGTCGTGGCGGATTTTGCTATCTATTTGGCACAGACACGAAACGTCAAAGCTTTCTATACCACGCCGATCAAGGCGTTGAGCAATCAGAAGTATCATGATCTGGTTGCCCAGTACGGTGCAGATAAGGTTGGATTGCTGACCGGAGACACATCCATCAATTCCGAAGCGAACATTGTGGTCATGACCACCGAAGTGTTGCGCAATATGCTGTATGAGCATTCCGTAACGCTTGAAGCGCTTCGTTATGTGATTCTCGATGAGGTGCATTATCTTGCCGACCGTTTCCGAGGTCCGGTATGGGAAGAAGTTATCATCCACTTGCCGGAGAACGTGAAAATAATCGGTCTTTCCGCAACAGTCTCCAATGTCGAGGATTTTTCCGAGTGGATTGAATCCGTTCGTGACGAAACCACACTGGTGGTATCGGAGAAGCGTCCGGTACCATTGGAACAGCATGTGCTCGTGCAGGCGGATGACCATACCGAACCGGAGCTTATCGACCTGTACCGCCGTGGCGTCAACGGCGAACAGACGGTTAAACTCAATGCGCAACTGGTAAACAGGCTTGATCAGCTAGACCGTCAGGCGGCACGTCGCAGAGGAGAGGAGCGTCCCGACAGGCGTAGGTCCAAGGGCAAAGGCGGACGGTGGAATGAGCGTCCTTACAAAGCCGAACGTCACACACCTCGACGTTGGGCCGTTGTGGATGAACTGAATTTTCTTGACATGTTGCCGGGAATCTATTTCATTTTCTCAAGGAATGGTTGCGATCAGGCGGTCGACCAATGCATCAATGCCGGTTTGGAACTCACTACCAGTGATGAAGTACGTAGGATCAGACGGATCGTCGATGAAATGGTCGAAGGACAGCTAAGCCAAGAGGATTTGAAAGCGCTGCATTTCTCGCAATTTCGTTTTGCTTTGGAGGAGGGATTTGCCCCGCACCATGCGGGAATGGTCGCACTGTTCCGCCAAATCGTCGAACGTTTGTTTGAAGAGGGCTTGGTCAAGATGGTTTTCGCAACAGAAACGCTGGCACTGGGCATCAATATGCCGGCGCGTTGCGTGGTGGTCGAAAAACTCGAGAAATTCGATGGCACTGGACATGTTGGTTTGACCCCTGGCGAGTTCACCCAGCTGACCGGTCGCGCAGGACGTCGGGGCATCGACACCATTGGACATGCCGTTGTAGTGGATCACCATGGTTTTGTGCCCGCTACCGCGGCCGCATTGTCCAGTAAGCGCGTGTATCCGTTGCATTCAAGCTTCAAACCGACTTTCAACATGGCTGTGAACCTGTTGAATACCAGCGATTACGAGACCGCCCGCGTTACGCTCGACCATTCCTTTGCGCAGTGGGAGGCCAACGAGTCAGCTTGGCAGCTTGAAGCGCAGATGGAAGCCCTGCGCAAGGCTTTGGAAGGGTACGAACGGGCCTTCCAATGTGAGTTTGGTGATTTCAAAGAATTCATGCGTCTGAGGATGCGTCTGAGCGATTTGGAGAAGAACGAACGCCGCAAGCTTAAGCATGAGGTGTTCCGCACTCAGAAAGACCGTAGCCAGGCGTTCATGGAGCTTGACCAACGCATTAAAAAACTTCGTGAAGAAGACCGTGACCACCCGTGCCGCAAGTGTCCAGACGTGCAGAAGCACTTGAAATGGGGGCATCGTTGGGCTCGTGAGACGCGTGAATTAGAACGTGTGCAGCATCGCTATGATTCACGTACAGGCTCAGTGGCTCGTCAGTTCGACCATATCTGCACGGTACTTGCCGATCTTGGCTATCTTCAGCAGGTGCGGGAATCCGCAGGCCATGACGATTATCAGCTCACGGAGCGGGGCCAGCTGCTGCGGCATCTGTACAGCGAACTTGATTTGGTATTGGCCCAAGCGATCGAGGCTGGTGCATTTGACGGATTGAATGCCTGTGAATTGGCCAGCGTTGTCGCATCGCTGGTATTCGAAGCCCGCAGGGGAAGCGGGGGAGAGCCGCGTCGTTATCCCGGAGGCACCCAAGGGAATGTGGCAGTGTGCGCCGCACAGCTTAAAGGCATACATGCGTCGATCGCCATGTTATGTGAGGATCATGTGCTTGAAGAGCCACGCCAGCTCGATTTCGGCATCACTGACATCGTCTACGAGTGGGCGCAGGGTGAAAGCCTTTCACAGGTGTTATATGGCACTGAGCTGACTGGCGGAGACTTCGTGCGCAACTGTAAGCGACTTGCCGACGTGCTTCAACAGATAGCCGTGAGCGGACCTTATCTTGCTGAACGTGCCGAAACATTGCCAGCAATCGCAAGACAAGCATACGATCGTATTAATCGTGGCATCGTCTCATACTCTGGCGTCGACTAAAATTGGCAATCAGCAGACGAATAAGGAATAAAAGGCACGTCCGAACTGTTCTGTAGCTTAGAAAGAACAGACAATCCCAAGGAGGCAAAGGCAATATGGCAGAACGCAGCCTGCGAGGCATGAGCATCGGCGCAAAGTCGTTGGAATCCGATGACAATGTGGATTTCGCGGCACGAAACGACGTCGCATATGTGTGCCCTAAAGGGCACCGTACGATTCTGCCGTTCGCTGAGGGCGCGGAGATTCCTGAGGAATGGGAATGCCGTTGCGGCATGACTGCGCGTCGTGAAGGCGATGAGGATCGTGAGGACGACGAAATTTCCAAGCCGACTCGTACACACTGGGACATGCTGCTGGAACGTCGTACCGAAGACGAGTTGAAGACGCTGCTTGAGAAGCGACTGCAGATGCATCGTGACGGTTGGTTCCCAGACTACGAGTGACCTGCAGTTGAACGACACTTGAACATTATGCCCAGTCAGTATGGCTGGGCATAATTGTTAGCGTCAACAGGTATCACATCGATGAAAACGAATCGATAGGAATAATAAAGGGAGAACCAATTCATGTCCGAACAGACCAGGCAATCCAAGAAAGTCGTTCTGCTTGACCTCGACGGTACGCTGACCAAATCCGATCCGGGAATTATCGGCTGTGTGGTCAAGGTGTTCGAGGAATTGGGGTATCCGGTCCCGGATAATGAGGAGTTGCAGCGATTCATCGGTCCTGCAATTATTGAATCCCTGCAGCGCAACGATATTCCTGAGGATCGTCTTGATGAGGGCATTGCTATTTATCGCAGGTATTATGCGGATGAGGCTGTGTTCGACGATCCTAACAATCCTGGGCAGAAAGTGCCGGGGCGTTTGAACAATACCATCTACGAGGGTATTCCGGAGCAGCTGACCAAGTTGCGTGCTGATGGATATTATCTGGCGATTGCCAGTTGCAACCGCAGTATCAGTGCATTCCGATTTGTGAGCATTTCCACTTGGATACGATGGTCGACGGCATCTATGGTGCAAGCGCCGATAATTCCCGTCTTGACAAGGATCAGGTGATCCGTTGGGCGTTTGAGCATATCGGTTTTGATGAGGCTGCCGGTGATCGTGCGTTGATGGTTGGCGATCGCTGGACCGATGCCGATGGGGCCAAGGCGTGCGGTCTGGATTGCTTGGGATGTGGATGGGGCTATGCTGA
>CAJLNC010000003.1 GCA_905207905.1 uncultured Lachnospiraceae bacterium
CTTTTTTCAATTTTATTTTTCACCCTCATTTTAAGGCAAAAAAATAACGGAGAAAGAGGGATTTGAACCCTCGCGCCGCGTGAACGACCTACACCCTTAGCAGGGGCGCCTCTTCAGCCTCTTGAGTATTTCTCCAAATTCTGAATTATAAATCCTTTATTCGATTATGCATCTCTGGGAGACGCATTTATTATTATACTGATCAACCATTTGTTTGTCAATCTTTTTTTTCAATCTTTTCCAACTTTTTTGTTTCCCGTGTTGTCTCATCTTTTTCGGAAACAGTTTCTTCTGCTTTCTGCCCCTTTTCTGTATTCAGTGTGTCACGAACCACATAAAGGGGTGTCTGATTCATGGTCATAATCAGTTTTCCCACATATTCTCCGATAATTCCCATCATCAGGAAGGTAATGCCAGCCACAATTAAAATAATACACATGGTAGAAGACCAACCCACCTGTACGCCCGGATCAACCAGCTTTCGAATCAAAATGGCAATAGCCGCAATAAAGCCTACTACCGAAAAACCTGCTCCCAAAACAGTAGAAAGCTGCAGAGGAATTGTAGAATAATTCATAAAGGACAAAAACAGCTTTAGCCCTTTCCAAAATGTATAATTAGATTCTCCCACAGCTCGTTCAAAATGATCAATCTCAATGTCTGCCAGATTTCTGGTGGTGCGGACAAAAAGCAGCTGAATAAACGCATCATTCCCCCGATACTTCTTGATCTCGTCAATCACATACCTTCGGGCCAGCCAAAAACTGCTCATCTCAATATCCTTTGGCCGGTCTACCAGATGAAACAGCAAAAACTGGCTCACCGCGCCGGTAAAGTTTTTGAAAGCGCTGAATTTCCGCTTTTTAAAGCAGCCAAATACCACATCATAGCCTTCTTCCACCTTATCCAGAAACTGTTTGATCTGATAAGGCTGATTTTGCAGATCATCATCCATTCCTACTACATAGTCTCCATGTACATAGTGCAGACCTGCCATGATAGCTGCATGCTGACCAAAATTCTTTGCCAAATTCACCCCTATCACATTGGGATACTTTTTTGCAGCTCTGGTAATTGCTTCAAAAGTCTTATCTTTCGAATAATCGTTTACCAAAACCATCTCACACTCATACCCTTCCCACTGGGCAAAAGCTTCCATACACAGATCCACTACTTTTTCAATGGTATGTTCTGAATTATAGCAGGGAATCACAACTGAAACCAGCATATCTATTCTCCCTCGTTCTCTCCGTTCTTCTTTATCTCATAGTTCAGTGTACCCAATACTTCTGATACCTTGCTTCGGCATTCCTCCAGGGTTTTCCCCTTCACGATCAGCTGTCCCACCCGATCTGCCCCATTGGTCATAGGACGCACCTGGCTTCCTTTTCTTATATTGAAGGAAAGATCCACCACCTGTTCCGGCAAATGCTCCGGGATGTGAATAGACTCTACGATCCCTTCCTGCTCAACAGACAATAACCTGGTAACACTGGGTGTCCTTGGAACCTGAGGCCCCAGAAACAGCTCTGTCACATCCATGCCTAACGCCACCCGGACGATAGCCTCGAAATAGTCAATGCCATAATAAATTCCCACCGTATCTGTAATGCAGGTGGCACCTGCCCGGCCGGTTGCTTCTATTATATATACCTTGCCATCCTTCAGCATACAGTCAAAGTCCAAAGGACAGTTCTCAAATCCCAGGGCATCCACCGCTTTTTCTATCTGTTCCCGTATCTGGCTCTCCAGTGTTTCCTGAAATTCCCAGGGCACATAATGTCCCACCGGAAATGGCGGATTCCCTTGACGCATATCATTTCCTAACGGAAGCAGATAGGCCAGCTTTCCATTGGAAACCATAGCTTCCACACCGAACATGGTTCCCTGAATAAACTCCTCCACAATGCAGTAATCCAGAGGTGTAGCTGCCATGGTCTTTTCATAATTTTCTAAAGCTTCCTGATAACTGTCACAACGGAAAATCCCCCGGCTGCCCATAAGATCCACCGCTTTGACCATTACCGGAAACTCCAGCTGTTTCAACGCCTGCTCCAGTTCTGCTTTCTTCTTCACCCGGAAAAACCTGGCTGTATTGACCCCATGCTGCAAATAGGCTTCCTTTTCCAGATATTTATTGCAGGAAGCCTCCGCCGCCCTAAGTCCCGGCCCTGGAAGCCCCATTTTTTCACAGGCATACCCCAGCGCCCTTGTACCAATATCCATACAGCAGGTGGCAATTCCATCCACCTTAGCCTCCCTGGCAGCCTGCAAAACCGCCTCCGGGTCAGTGATATCCACATATGCGATCTCATCCGCACTCTCAAACCCCTGGTAATTTCCGGGAATGCTGGCCACAAGAGCCGTAATCCCCATCCGCTTTGCTGCCTGAATCAAGGGTATCTGAGAATAGCTTGCTCCCAAAATCATTAATTTTTTCTTTTTATCCATAGTAAATATTCTTCCTTGTACACGAATACTAAAATCAAATGCAGTATACCATGTTTTTTCCGGCCGGGCAAGACTGCAGCCGGGAAATGTCTTGGAAATACACTCCGATCAGCAACGGAATAACGGCTTCGAATTTTCTGGTGCATTTTAAGCAAAAAAGTCTTATAATTAGTTATTCAAAGGTCAATACCACTTCACAAAACAACAGAAAAACTTGTATTTAAGGAGGAAATATGGAAACTCTTATATCGGAACAGCCGGAAATCATTCCCATCTGTGCTGCTCTTCGGCTGAAAAAATATGATGGAAACTACAGCCCTGCCCTGAGCTGGTATCAGGACGAAACCGCCCTTCTCATGATCAATGGAAACCCAAGCCCCTACGGTCTGCCGGAAATTCAGACTATGTACTCCTACCAAAGCAAGATCAGTGAACTGTATTTTATTGAACAGCAAATAGACGGTACCTTTACACCTGTAGGCGATGTGTCTTTTTCTCCGGAAGATATCACCATTATGATCGCTCCGGACAAACAACATCAAGGTATCGGAACCGCTGTGATACAAGCTCTGATCCGGCGTGCCCGTTCCCTTCACTATCCGGTTCTTCATGTACAGGAAATTTATGATTTTAACACTGCCTCCCAAAAGCTCTTTACCAGTCTCGGTTTTGTCCGGAAAAAAAAGACGGCTCTGGGGCATGGTTACCTGCTGCGGCTGGATTTATAATGCATATATCAAATCAGCCATTCACCTTACAGCTTTGATATCCTTAATCGATTTCCGGCATAAAATATATTTCATCAAATGGACTTCACCTATTCCCCCCTATAGAAAGCCATAAGTTACCGCACAAATATTGGCAATACAGGGTTTTGACAATTTCCTTGCTAAATGACAATTCTTAAAATACACCAAATTATACTTCTTTGGATAACAAAAATTGTTCTACTTCCTCTTTTGATGGTATTGAAGGCTACCCTCTTTCTCCATTATATAAAATACCCTTAAGCAGACTTTCTATTTCACGAACCTACTTAAGGGTATTTATTCTATCAAACTATCAGGGCTGTTGCAGTCCCCTATTTCACACTCAGCCGAACCAGCGCCCTCTGAAGTTTTGCCTTCACAATTTTGTAATCCCTGTCAGAAAGTCCGCCCTTTGCCAACAGACTCTCCGCCCGCTCCTTGGCATTCTGAGCTCGCTTTTCATCAATCTCATCCTGCCATTCCCAGGTGGTAGCCAACAGATCACAGGTACCGTTTATCATAGAAAGCATTCCGCCAATACAGGCCGCATTTCTCCGACTGCCGTCCGGGAACACCACATGGGCTTCCCCCATGCCAATGGCAGTACAGAAATTACAATGGCCAGCCAAAATAGCCAAATCTCCGGTAATACTTCTGCACACCACCCGCTCTGCCTCTCCTTCATAGAGCAGTCCGTCCGGCGTTCCGATTCTTAATGGGAAGCTCTTCATAGATGTCCTCCCTTCTTACAGCTTCTTTGCTTTTTCAAACACTTCATCAATGGTTCCTGCGAACAGGAAACAGCTCTCCGGAATATCGTCGCACTCTCCGTTTAAGATCATGCGGAAGCCCCGGATGGTCTCTTTCAAGGGCACATACTGTCCCGGCATACCGGTAAACTGCTCTGCCACAGAAAAGCTCTGAGACAGATAGCGCTGTACCTTACGAGCCCGGTTTACAGTCTGCTTATCTTCCTCGGAAAGCTCATCCATACCCATGATGGCAATGATATCCTGCAGCTCTTTGTACCGCTGCAGCACGCGCTGCACCGCTCTGGCCACCTCATAATGTTCGGTGCCCACAACCTCCGGGGAAAGGATCCGGCTGGTAGAATCCAAGGGATCCACAGCAGGATAAATACCCTGGCTGGCAATATCACGGGACAATACGGTAGTAGCATCCAGATGGGTAAAGGTGGTGGCAGGAGCCGGGTCTGTCAGGTCATCTGCAGGCACATAAACAGCCTGAACAGAAGTAATGGAACCCTTTCTGGTGGAAGTAATACGCTCCTGCAAGGCACCCATATCCGTTGCCAGTGTAGGCTGATATCCTACTGCGGAAGGCATACGTCCCAACAGTGCAGACACCTCAGAGCCCGCCTGGGTGAAACGGAAAATGTTGTCGATGAACAACAGCACGTCCTGATTCTTCACATCACGGAAATATTCCGCCATCGTCAGGCCGGAAAGTCCCACTCGCATACGCGCTCCTGGCGGCTCATTCATCTGACCGTATACTAAAGCGGTCTTTTCAATAACTCCGCTCTCCTGCATCTCATTGTAAAGGTCATTTCCCTCACGGGTACGCTCTCCTACTCCTGTAAATACAGAAAGTCCTCCGTGGGCTGTAGCCACATTATGGATCAGTTCCATAATCAGCACAGTTTTTCCCACTCCGGCACCGCCAAACAGACCGATCTTACCGCCCTTTGCATAGGGACAGATCAGGTCAACTACCTTGATTCCTGTCTCCAGGATCTCCGTTGCCGGCATCTGGTCTTCGTAAGCCGGGGCAGGACGATGGATTGCCCAACGCTCCTTAGCTTCCGGAGCAGGACGGTTGTCTACCGGGTCACCTAAAAGGTTAAATACCCGTCCCAGACATTCCTCGCCTACCGGAACGGTAATGGGTCCTCCCGTATCCACTGCCTTGGTTCCCCGAACCAGACCGTCGGTGGAATTCATGGCAATACAGCGGACTGTATTATCTCCCACCTGCTGAGCGACTTCGGCGATCAGCTTAGAGCCTTTATTGTCAATCTCAATGGCATTCAGCAGCGCAGGCAGCTCATCATGAGCGAACCGGATATCCAGTACCGGCCCGATTACCTGAACTACTTCACCAATGTGTTTTTCGCTCATCTTTGAATCTCCTTATCATTTTCTAAGCAGCAAAACGTTCTTGTCATCCTGCTGCCTGTCATTCGACTATCTTGCGAATGCCAGGGTAGCAAGTCCCTCTTTTGAAAAGACTTTGTATCCTCCCCGGCATCCAAAAAGCAAATGCTTTAAATTCCTTCGGCACCTGCCACAATCTCCGTAATTTCCTGCGTGATGCTGGCCTGACGGGCTCTGTTGTAAAACAGATTCAGCTGTTCAATCATCTCCCCGGCATTCTTGGTGGCCGCATCCATAGCCATTCTTCTGGCTGCCAGCTCGCTGGCCTGAGCTTCACAGACACCGCCGTAGATCAGACCTGCCAGATACTCCGGAACGATGGCATCAAATACCACCTGGGCATTGGGTTCATAAAGGATCAGCTCCCGGCTCTTCCCTCCGGCTTCCTCCCCCGTCTGCTCCTTTGCCACATCTGCAAGGGGCAGCATGGAGATCACCTCTGGAGTCTGAGTCAGCATAGACACAAAGGTAGTGTAGCAAAGCTCAATGTGACCAAATTTTCCTTCCCGGAACTCTCTGCACAAAAGATTTGCAATTTCGAAGCCATCTGCCACAGAGACTTCCGCAATTTCTGCAAATTCCTCTGTGAGACATTCCACTCCTGTCCGGTGGAAATATTCCACAGCCTTCTTTCCCACAGGCAGCACCACATAATCCTTGCCCGCCGCATCCATCTCCAGGCGCTTAAACAGATTAGCATTATATCCTCCTGCCAGCCCTCTGTCTCCTGCCATAACTACATAACAATACCGGTCACTGGCTGCCTCTCTGGCATATACGGAAGAAAAATCCGTATTCTCTCTGGCAATATTCTGCAGCGTCTGATAAAGCTCCCGGAAATAAGGACGACAGCCATCCGCCCGTTCCTTTGCCTTCCGCAGTTTGGAGGATGCTACAAGCTCCATGGCCTTGGTAATCTGCATGGTGTTCTGCACGCTCTTGATCCGCAGTTTCACCGATTTCATATTCGCAGCCATACGTTTCCTCCTTCATCACGTTATTTTTCAGGTTTTGTATCTAAAAACTGCCGGGTATAGGCATCCAGCACTTCCCGCAGCTGTTCCTCAGTCTTTTCATCCATCTGACCGGTGGTACGGATCTTCTGCATCACCTCTGCACCCTGAGCATCCGTATCCAGATAAGTATACAATCCAGCCTCATAAGACTGCACCTCTTCCACCGCCACCTTGGCCAGGCTTCCCTTCGTAACCGCATATAGGATTGCCACCTGTTTTTCTACCGGAACGGGAGCATTCTGATTCTGCTTCAATACCTCCACGATACGGGCTCCCTGATCCAGACGCGCCTTTGTATCAGCATCCAGATCGGAACCGAACTGTGCAAAACTCTGTAGCTCACGGTACTGAGAATAGATCAGTTTCAGAGTACCTGCCACCTTCTTCATAGCCTTGATCTGCGCATTTCCTCCTACACGGGAAACGGAAATACCCGGATTTACCGCAGGCATCACGCCGGAGTGGAACAGCTCTGTCTCCAGGAAGATCTGACCATCTGTAATAGAAATCACGTTGGTGGGAATGTATGCAGATACATCCCCGGCCTGAGTCTCGATGATCGGCAAGGCTGTAAGAGAACCGCCGCCGTGTTCATCATCCAGCTTGGCTGCACGCTCCAGCAGTCTGGAGTGCAGATAGAAAACATCTCCCGGATAAGCCTCTCGCCCTGGCGGACGGCGGATCAGCAGGGACAGAGCTCTGTAAGCCACTGCATGCTTGGAAAGATCATCATAGATCATCAGCACATGTTTTCCATTGTACATAAAATACTCACCCATAGCACAGCCTGCATAAGGTGCAATATACTGCAGAGGGCTGGCCTCTGAAGCCGTAGCCGCCACCACAATGGTGTAATCCATAGCGCCGTTTTTCTGCAGATTTTCTACCAGTGTAGCTACCGTAGAGCGCTTCTGTCCGATGGCAACATAGATACAGATTACATCTTTCCCTTTTTGATTCAAAATCGTGTCTACTGCAATAGCAGTTTTACCAGTCTGACGGTCTCCGATGATCAGCTCTCGCTGGCCCCTTCCAATAGGCACCATGGAGTCAATGGCTTTGATTCCTGTCTGGAGAGGCTCATGCACAGATTTCCTCTCACAGATACCGGGAGCAGGGCTCTCGATGGCACGATATTCCTTGGTCACAATGGGACCTGCCCCGTCAATGGGCTGCCCCAGTGCGTTTACCACCCGGCCGATCATAGCCTCTCCCACCGGCACAGAAACCACCTTGCCGGTGCGCTTTACCGTCTGCCCTTCACCAATGTTCTCATCAGAGCCAAACAGTACGATGGAGACGCTGTTTTCCTCCAGGTTTTGAGCCATGCCAAAGCTGCCGTCCTCAAACTCCAGCAGCTCACCGGCCATGCAGTTGGTCAAACCGCTGGCTCTGGCAATTCCATCACCCACCATTAAAATCGTACCCGTCTCGCTCTGCTGGATCGCATTGTCATAATATTTGATCTGGCTTCGGATGACTTTGGATATTTCTTCAGGTTTTAATTGCATGTTTCCTTTCCCATCCTTTAAACAATTATTTCGTTCAGTTTCTTAGAAAGTCCGGTCAGCCGTCCCTGCACAGTTCCGTCTAACTGCTTTCCTTCCAGTTCTATCCGCAGACCGCCCAGCACAGAAGGATCTGTCACTTGAATCAGATGCACTGTCTTTCCGCTCATCTTCTCCAGCTTCTCCTTCAGAGCAGCCAGTTGGCTCTCTGTCAGCGCTACTGCACTGGTAACCGCTGCCTCTGCAATATTGTGGTCTGCATTATACCGCCGTACATACTCCTCACAGCATCCTGCGTATTCGCTGAGAATATTTCTCTCGCACAGCAGCTTCAAAAAATTCAGTAGATAGCGCTCCGCCTGGCCGCCAAAAGCATCCTCGATCAGTTTTGTCCGCTCTGTTTTGGGAAGGGACGGTTCTGACAGAAGCCGCACATAATCCGGATTCTCCCGAAACAAAGTGCGGACTTCCTGAGTCTGCTCCATCAGCACTTCGGTAAGCCCCTCTTCGGCAGCAAGCTCATAAAGGCTGCCGCCATATAATCTGGCAGTCGCCGTCATGATGTCTCACCTACATTCGCAATAAATTCATCAATGAGTTTTTTGTGATCCTCCTGACTGATCTCACGCTCGATTACCTTTCCGGCAATCTCCATCGCCATATCGCCAATTTCATCCTTGATTTCATTGACTGCTTTTCTCTTTTCCTGAGCAATATCCTTCTCAGCCTTCTGCTTCATGGCTGCTGCCTCCATGGCCGCGCCTTTCAGCAGTTCTTCGCTCTGAACCGCTGCCGTTCTCTGGGCTGTGGTCAGAATCTCGTTGGCCTTGCTCTTTGCCTCTGCCATGTTCTGCTCATACTCTGCTTTCATGGCTTCCGCTTCGTCCTTCGCCTTCACCGCATCCTGGATCTGCGCATCTGCCATCGCTTTGCGTTTTTCCAAAATTTGATTAATGGGCTTAAAGAGAAAACGCTTAATGAGATACACCTGGAGGAACAGATTGCAGATCATGGCCACAAATGTCCATGGCACAATCCCTACTAATTCCTGTACCTGCATAACGTATAACCTCCTGTTGTTCTTCACTGTCTCCTGCAGGTAGCTTCACCTGCAGGCTCCGCACCTGGCCCTCATGGACTGCTCCCAGTCCTGGTGACCAATGGGCAGGATCCTTATCCCAGGAAGTTCATAAACATGCCCGGTGCCACAAAGATCAGCAAAAGACCAGTAACGAAACCATAAATACCTGTGGTCTCTGCAATGGCACATCCAAGAAGCATGGTAGAAGTTACATCACCTTTGCACTCCGGCTGACGGCCGATAGCCTCCAAAGCCTTTGCAACCGCATTACCTTCACCAATACCAGGACCAATACCTGCAATCAAAGCACAACCTGCACCAATCGCACAACCTGCTAACGCAATACCTTTTGCCAGTAACTGAAAATCCATTGATTCATCCTCCTATAATTCCATTTTCTAATTAAGTGCTGCCCCTCCAAAGTTCCTGTACCTTTCTGAAACCAGGTTTGATTCCGCCTTTCCCCAGCTTCTTTCGGTCAGCTTGCTTCTTTAAGGCCGCTTTGCCAAGGCTCTTCCTTACCTTGTTCAGAGCCTATCCACCGGCTTTGCCGGATGTTTTCGTCGGGGTTACCCCTCTGCCGCATTGGCAATATACATGGTGGTAAGCATACAGAAAATAAATGCCTGCATAAACCCGGTAAACCAGTCAAAATAGAATGACAGGATCGCCGGAATGCCTACCGACAAAATGGGGATATGTGAGAGCACATCACCCACCACGCCGGGAATCAGTCCCAGCAGTGCGGAACTGGCCAGGGCCAAAGCCGCATAGATCAGTCCATTGATTACAATACCGGAAAGAATGTTCCCAAAATGACGGCAGGCCATACTAACTGGTGTCGCCAGCTCGGAGAGCACATTAAAAGGCGTCATGATAGCAATCGGGGTGGTAAATCCTTTCAGATAACCGCCCACACCTCCTGCCTTAATCTTCTGTCCGGTAATCATAATAAATACAACTACCGCCCAGGCTGCTTCTGTGGACAGATCTGCCGTTGGGCTTCTAAGACCGGTTAAACTAATCAGATTGGAAACCAGGCTGGTAATAAACAGCGCTGCCACAAAGGGAATCAGATACCGGAATTTCTCTCCCATGTTCCCAATCACGAAGCTGTTGGCCTTCTCCACCAGCATCTCTGCCAGCGCCTGCCGCTTGGAAATATTTTCCACCTTCAGATCTCTGGTCAGCCAGATACACAATCCTGTAATCACCAGCATCACAATCCAACTGACCACAATGGTTTCACTCAGCTGAAACCTTCCCAGAATGGGGAAATCAATGGGCACAGTAAAAAAGACCTTCGCTCCGGAGATATCAAGTTCCATTAAACATCACCTCCCGTCTTATTTGGTTTGAAAATCGCTCTGGCTTTGATACCAAAGCTGGGAAATAAAAGCGGTACGATGCCGGCCGCAAACTGAAAGCACGGCGCCGCAATCGCCACTATAATCCACAAGATCTGAAGCATCAGACGCTGAGAGTAGCTGGCCTTCATCTGCATTCTGGCTGCGTCCTCATTGGTCTGGCCGGCCACCTTCTGAACCGTCAGCCCCATAAGGAAGAAGTTCAGCACTGCAACAGCCCCTCCCACCAGACCACCCAGAATCACGGTATAGTCAAAGGGTACCTTCTCTGGCATAAAGCCGTGAAGCAGGGCAAATACCACCCACATAAGCGCCACACCAATACCAGTATAAAGAATAATATGTTTTGTTTCTTTTTTTACTGCCGGCTGGATATTCTCAAAAAATTTACTCATAGCTGCTCCTCATCATCCTATGTTCTGCATAAAATCATCAATCCTGCTGCTCAGTCATGTCTGTTAAAGAAAACCTTTTCTTTTTTTTCTTTCTTTTCCTGACTCTGTTTCTTCAGCACAGACAGATACAGCTTATAAGCCACCATACCGGATCCCCCCAGACCAAAGAAAAAACCAAAAATAAAAATCCAGCCGCCCCATCCGAAACGACTGTAAAGCCACCAGCACAATGCCAGGCACAGCAAAAGCGGCGTGATCAGGGAAAGTCCAAACTGCGTCAGCAGGGAAAGATTCTTCAGCATATTTGACCAGTTTTTCATTTTGGCTCTCCTTAATATTATCTTTCTATTTTATAGTATTTTTTTTATAATGTCCAGCTTTTGCCTGCTGTTGTACCCACTTTTTTATGTAATTTTCATAAATTCCTTTTTTTCTCGATCTGTGTATGGTAGTATCAATGTACAAGAGACGTATTATCCCCTATACACGGATGCTACCATCTGTGTATAAAACACAAGTCCGGTCTCTGCATGAGGCTGGCATCCCTGCAGAAGACTATGCATTTGCTGTATACCCGCAATCGTTTCTTCCGACAAACGGAAAGGAGGCGCTCTTATGCTCACTCTATTGAACCGAAAAAAACTTTTGACAGATGTTTCCTCAGAAGAAATTGCCAGAGTGATCGAAATTTTAAAGCAAAACCATCTGGAATACGAAGTTGTGTCCAAACGAACTCAGTCTACCTATGCCATGCATGCCAGGGCCAAGCACGGAATGCGCGCCGGATTTGGAGAGGCCCGGGTAGTCTCTGATTGCATCGGCCCTGTCTCCTTTGTTTATCATATTTATGTGCGCGGGAAAGATCTGGCCAGAGCCAGAAACCTGGCGGGAATATGATCTATTTTTTGGAGCAGGCTTTTTCCTCTCCGAATGCATACTGCAGATCCAAGCGGCGCCTTTTGCACTTCTGCCCGTCACATTTTTATGGAATCGCTGCCGCTTGGCAAAAAATCCCTCACTCTTCCCTCCAGATTTCCCGACAAATTTCTATAATCAAAAGCAGACTGGCAGGACCGGTGATGATTCCTCCCACGCCGAACAGACATACCCCTGCGTAGACCGCAAGAGCAAACACAAAAGGATACACACCGATTTTTCCACCCACCAGCCTGGGCTCCAACAATTCCCGAACTGTATTGGTCACCAAAAAAAGCAGTCCGTACCCCAATGCCTGCTTCCACTCTCTTTGCAGCAAAAGCACGATGCCCCACGGTATCAGCACTGTTCCAGTCCCTAAAAAAGGCAAAGCATCCAATAATCCGATCAGTATCCCCAAAACCAGGAAATAAGGATTTCCCAAAAGATACAGTCCGCCAATACAAAGCAGGATAATGATGCCCATAATGATCACCTGAGATTTCAGGTAAGCGCCTCCTACCTGAAACATCCGGTCAGTCACATGCCTCACATGACGAAAAGACTGGTAACTGTTAAGTTTCTCCCGAATTTCATCATAATCTTTCATAAGCAGCAACATGGCAATATAAATCAGAAACACAAACCCAATCACTTCTATGAAGCCTTTCACATACTGTACTGAGTGATTAAAAAGCTCCGGAATCAACTTTCCGTCTATCTGAACCTGAACATTTGCAAGAGTGCGGTTTACCAAAGACCGAATTCGCTCTGCCTTCACCCCTAGTTGTTGTTCCAGAGACAAGCAGCAATCATCCAGAAACCGCTCCATCTGATGCTGGTAGACATCAAAATTAGAAAGTATCTGAAAAACCTGTTTTACCACCGCACCTACTAAAAAATAGACGCCCACCCCTACCCCCAGAAATACAAGGAACACCAGCACCCCCATAATCACTTCCTTTTTCCATGGAAGCTTACTTCGGATCTTTTTCAACACAGGGTGAAACGCCTGCACCAGTATCCAGGCAATCAAAAAGGGAATTACATAGGGCAGCACATATTTCATAGAAAGAAATACTGCCAACGTAACTCCCAAGATCACTGCTATCTGTCTTTTCTCTGTCATTCTCCTGCATCCTTTCACCTGTCTGCTGATAACAGCCCCACAGCAGACCAATCCGTGTCCGTTTACAGAATCCCTTCGCCCTGTACACCGACCTGTGATTCTAGTATGGATGCAAATTCCTGAAAATATTCTCCTTTTGGCCTGCAGGAAAATCTCATTTTCCTTCCGCTGCCCGGGTGAAAAAACTCCAAAAAAGCTGCGCAGAGAGCCAGCGAAGCAGGACTGTGTTCCTCCATCCCGTACTTCCGGTCTCCATATAGGGGCATCCCTGTCCCTGCCATCTGCACCCGGATCTGATGATGGCGTCCGGTATAAAGGCGGATCTTTACCAGCGCTTTATTTTCCTCCCTTTCCAGAATCTCATATTTCAGCTTTGCCAGTTTTGCCCCTGGCTCCCCCGCCTTCCCAATGCGGGAGGTATTGGTTCTTCCGTCTTTCACCAGGTAATCTTCAAGAGAATGGAACCTTCCCATGCCAGTCTTGTTCCCTCCGCAGAGTTCTTGTCCCTGCGGATCCGCTTGACCTGGCTTCTCCTTCCACGATCCCTTTTCCTGAAAACCTTCTTGATCTGGCTTCTCCTTCCAAAATCTTTTTCCCTGGGAATCGTCTTCGTACAAGTTCTCTTCTCCCATCTCCTGGCTTCTGGGGTGCTTCGAAATTCTGTGTGTAGGCAGGTGCGTGACTGCCAGATAAGTTTTTTTCATTCTTCCATCCGTCAGCTGCGCACTCAGTTTCTTTGCCGCTTCCGGAGTCTTGGCAAATACAAGCACTCCCTCCACCGGCTGATCCAGCCGATGCACCACTGCCAGATAGGGTTCTCTCTGTTTTCCCTTTTCCTGCCCTTTCTCCCACAGATAATTCTTCAGAATGCTCTCCAGATCCTTCACGCCCATCCTTGCACTCTGAACCGGCAGTCCGGCTTCCTTATAGCAGACCATCAGCTGCTTATCTTCATATAAGATCTCCATATCCCTGGTCTCTCCTGATTTCTGACAATCCTTCCTGCCATCGTTGTCTCAAAATGCAATGTCGGTTCCTTACATCTTAAACCGATAGCCTACCCCCCAGATTGTCTCTATGTACTGGGGCTTTGCAGAATTAGTCTCTATCTTTTCCCGAATCTTCTTGATATGTACCGTAACTGTGGCGATATCTCCAATGGATTCCATATCCCAGATTTCCTTGAACAGTTCATCCTTGGTAAATACATGATTTGGATTCTGTGCCAGGAACGTAAGCAGATCAAATTCCTTGGTGGTAAAAGTCTTTTCTGTTCCGTTGACCCAGACTCTTCTGGCAGTTTTGTCGATTTTAAGTCCTCGGATCTCTACAATATCATTGGCCTGCACGTTCATATTTACCAGACGCTCATATCGCGCCAGATGTGCTTTCACTCTGGCTACCAGCTCGCTGGGGCTGAAAGGTTTGGTCATGTAGTCATCTGCCCCAAGGCCCAGTCCCCGGATCTTGTCAATGTCATCTTTTTTCGCTGAAACCATGATAATAGGAGTATTTTTGGTCTCCCGCACCTGCTTGCAAATGTCAAAACCATTGATGCCCGGAAGCATCAGATCTAAAATCAAAAGATCAAACGATTCCTCCAGAGCACGTTTCATTCCCTGCATTCCCTCGTTCTCTATCTCTACCTCAAATCCACTGAGTTCCAGATAGTCTCTCTCCAAATCTGCAATACTGATCTCATCCTCAATAATTAATATCCTGCTCATACAGATACCTCCTGATATTTTCTAAGCACAAAGTGCAAAGTTGTTCCCTGGCCAATCTTGCTGCTGACCCATATCTTTCCCCCATGATCTTCGATAATTTTTTTTACTATGGACAACCCGATACCGCTTCCACCCTGAGCTGAATTTCTGGAAGCGTCTGTCCGGTAAAAACGATCAAAAATATTGGGAAGATCTCTGGCTTCCATCCCTTTTCCGTTATCCTCCAGCTCAACCTGAATAAAATCTCCCACATCTGTAATCCGAAGCTCGATCTGCCCCTTGGGTTTATCCAGGTATTTGATAGAATTTCCCACAATGTTGTTGATCACCCGCTTCATTTGCTCCGCATCTGCGATTACCATAGTGCTCTTATCCACCTGGTTCAAATAGGTAAACCGAATATTTCTCCCCTCCAGATCCAGGCACAGCTCCTCTGCACAATCATCGAAATACTCCGCCACATTCAGCTTATTAAACGTATAGGGTATCCGGTTGGTATCAATTTTAGAATAAAAGGTAAGCTCATTAATCAACCGGTCCATATCGTTGGCCTTATTATAGATGGTCTTAATATAACGATCCATTTTCTCCGGCGTATCCGCAACCCCATCCATAATTCCTTCCACATACCCTTTCACCGTAGTGATGGGCGTCTTCAAATCATGGGAAATATTGCTGATCAGCTCCTTACTCTCCTGATCAAACTTCTCCCTTTCATCTTCTGACTCTTTTAGCCGGCTGCGCATAGACTCAAAATCGCCGCAGAGCTCACTGATCTCGTCATCTCCCTCTGTCTCCAGAGTAAAATCAAGATCACCGGCCTTTACCCGCTTGGTAGCCTCTTTCAGCTTATTAAGCGGAGTAATGATGCCCGCATAAATCCAGAAGATCATAACACCTCCGGTAAACACCAGGATCACCACAATGGCAATCATCATGTCAACGAGCAGAGACCTCATCTGCGGAAGGCCTCCGCTTGCAGATATTACAATAAACGCACTCCCCTGGCTTCCATCCGAAAAATCTATATCAATCTGCTTCAGAAGCACCTTTACATCTCTGCCTATGTAGGTTCCGCTGTCAGAAGTCAGATCCTCCTCTCCGTAAGGCGGAAGCTGATGAAAAATTCTGTCTATATTTTCTTCCGTCCCCTTATAATAAAGCTCCTTGCCCTTTCTCAGCACAAGATAGGAAAACTTTGACTCCAGCTCTCCATTCATCTCCTCCAGATACTCCACATCTAAAAAGCTGTCCGGATCACGCTTTGCCTGGTGTTTCAGCTTATCGCACAGCGCCTCTGTAGAGCGGCTCAGTACCTGCATAGAATTCGCCAAGGACTCCAGAGTAAATTCAATTCCATAAGTTTTCTCAATAGATTTTACCTGATATTGACTGAAAAAAAAGATCGCTGCTCCAAACAGCACAATAGGCACCAGAATCACTCCGCAAAAAGCAATGATCAATCTGGTTTTTAACTTCATATCTGCCCTCACCACCCTGCTCTTTATTCTTTATAAACGACCGCATCCATCCCCCTGCTGCGAATCGCTTTTGCAATATCTGAATTTAGAGCAAAACTGCAGGAATGGGAGGTGCAAAACAATTCGTCAGGTATCTTTAACCCTGACAACTGTGCAAAAGCCAACACTCATTGTTCCTTGTATTCCGTTGCTGACATCTAATAAGAGTATACCATATCCTGTATCTTTTATCATCTAAATAAAAATTCCTAATTCTAAATTTTCTATAAAAGCAGAACCGTCTTTTTTATAAAACATGCTCGTTTATGGAACGTAATTCAATCGAAATGAGATTTAAAAATCGTGAAAGGGACTCTTTCTAAACACGATTTGAGTTTGAAAACGCTTATTGGAATGTTTGGTGCATCAAAACCAGAGCAGCTCTTTTTCGCAATTTGACCGCCGAATTTTTCCTTCAGGGCTTTTGACACCCGAATCAAAAAGGGGGTGTTGCAAAAACCCTCCGGGGTACCCTTTCGAGTGATTTTTCTCCGAAAACGAACACGTTTTCTGCGAAAAACGCACCGAAAATCCACCGGGGGCTGTATTTTGCAACACCCCTCCGCCTACGGCGGGTCGCTTCAGCGACATCTTCCCTGCCCGCCGCAGTTCTTTTTTTCCTGTTTTCCCAAAATTTCTCTACCGAAAAATCTTCAGGATTTCTTCTTTATCCTTGTCTGTCAGGGTACCCTGTTCCCAGGAAACCTTCACGCTCACTTCATCGCCTTTATATCTGGGAATCAAATGCATATGAAAATGAAATACCGTCTGGCCTGCCGCCTCTCCATTGTTCTGCACAATATTCAAGCCATCGCAGCCCAGTCCTTCCACCAGCTTTGCGCCAACTTTTTTCGCCACAATCATAGCCTTGGATGCCAGCTCATCCGGTAGTTCATAGAGATTTGCCCCGTGTTCTTTCGGCAAAATCAGGGCGTGCCCCTTAGAAGCCGGTCCAAGATCCAGAATCACCCGAAAATCTTCGTCTTCATAAATGGTTGCAGCTGGGATCTCTCCATTTGCTATTTTACAAAAAATACAGTTCGAATCCTTCATAAACAATATGCCTCCTACTCTGTTATCTTATTATCTCCATTTTCACTCATTTCTTTCTGCCGCGGTTTCTCTTTTTGATTTTTAAAACCGTTGTTTCTGCTCCTGTTCTTTCATTGTGAAGTACCAGAAGCTGCTTTCTTTCCCTTCCTTCTCCCAGTCAGAAGAACTGCCATCAAAAATCCTGACACAACGCCTCCCACATGGGCGGCATTATCTGTGCCCACGTCTGTAAACCCCTGTAAAAGCATCAGCACCACCATCAGACCAAGGCGCTGCAGCGTAATGGTTCCCAACCTCCCCCGGTTACGGATCACCAGATACAAAACAGCCCCCATCACTGCAAAAATAGCTCCAGAAGCTCCTGCGGATACTGCGTACTCTCCTGTCCGAAAATCCATGGCCATGGACAGCAGATTTCCTGACAGCCCTCCCAAAAAGTAGATCAGCAGATACCGCCCCCAGCCAGCCTCCGTCTCCAGAACATCTCCAAGGAAGATCAGACAGATCATGTTATAGACCAGATGATACAGACCAAAATGAAGAAACATGCCTGTCACCAGCCGGTAATACTCTCCCTGCAATATGGCAGGAGTATAGCAGGCTCCATGGTTCAGCATAAAAACTGCATTTTCCGTATTCCCAAGGATACTCAGGATCAGAAATACCAGGCAGTTGATTGCTGTTATCAGTAAATTTGCCTTTTTTCTGGATCGGATAAAATCTGAGATTTCATTCATGCTTCTGTTTTCTTCTGCCTTTCCGGATTGCTGAATCCTTATTTTGCCACTGGAATAAACTGAAACTGGGTCACATCAAACAAACCCATATCTGTCAGCTTCACTTCGGGTATTACCGGAAGCGCCATAAAGCAAAGTGTCATCAATGGCTCTACTTCCCTGCTGACTCCCAGTTCATCAAAAGCTGCCGCCTGTAGCTTTGTAAGCATCTCATCCACCCACTCACCACTCTGATCACTCATAATTCCGGCTACCGGAAGGGGCATCTGCTCCAAAACCATTCCATCCTTCACCAGAACCACTCCGCCTCTCTGGGCGATCAGTGCCTCCACTGCACAGGCGATCTCCTGATTGCTGATTCCAACAGCAATTATATTATGGGAGTCATGCGCTATAGACAACGCAACCGCACCTCTTTTGATTCCATAACCGCGAAGCAAACCCAACCCCACGTTTCCCGTTCCGTGATGGCGTTCGATTACTGCCATTTTCACAATGTCCTGATCCGGATCATACAAAAAATCTCTCTCTGAATCCAGCTTCACCTTCGCCTGTCCCCTGGCAGTTACCACTCCTCCGGGAATCAGGTCAATTACCGTAACCTGGTCGGAATTCAACTGCATCTTCAATCTGTGAGGCCCAAAATCCTTTACATGAAAGCTCCCGGATACAGAGGAAATGCTCTTTCTCTCCACTGCTGCAAGGTACTCTCCGCTTTGTGCCACCAGTTTACCACTTTTAAAAACTTTTTCAACCTGAAATTGTTCCAAATCCTTTACCAGGACAATATCTGCCGTAAGCCCCGGAGCAATGGCACCTCTGTCAAAAAGCCGGAAACACTCTGCCGCATTTAGCGTAGCCATACGAATCGCAGTAACTGCATCCAATCCGCTTTCCACGCAGGTTCTTAAGTGACTGTCTATGTGCCCTTCCGCAAAAATAGTCTTAGGCTGACGGTCATCGGAACAGAGCAGGCATCTTCTGCTGTTCTGCTCTGTGACACCATGAAGCAGTTCCTTAAGATTATGGCAGGCAGAACCCTGGCGCAGCAGCACATACATTCCAAGACGCAGCCGTTCTTCCATCTCCTTTACAGTAGAACACTCATGATCTGTATGAATCCCTGCTGCCGCATAGGCGTTCAAATCTTTTCCCTCCAAATTCGGACAGTGTCCGTCTACCAGCTTGCCTTCTGCTGCAAGCAGCTTATCCAACACCCCGCTCTCTCCCGCAATTACACCGGGATAATTCATAAATTCTCCCAATCCCAAAATCTTATCCTGCTGAAGAAGCTCCTTCATATCCTCCGCTTCAATTACTGCTCCTCCGTGTTCAAAGAAAGTGGAAGGAACACAGGAGGGCATCATGTAGCGAATATCCAGAACCGTATTCTCTGCAGCGTCCAGCATATATTCCATTCCTTTGATCCCGCATACATTCACAATCTCATGAGGATCCGCAATGATAGTGGTAGTTCCTCTGGGCACTAAGAGACGGCCGATCTCCTCCGGTGTCACAAAAGCGGACTCTATATGAATGTGGCTCTCAATCAGCCCGGGAATGGCATAATTGCCGGAACCATCCAGCTCCATAACGCCCTGATAGCTTCCAAGGCCGGCAATCACACCATCACTGACCGCAATATCCTCCTTCTGAATCTCCCCGGTATATACATTCACCACATTGCAGTTTTTAATTACCAAATCCGCTAAAACTCTGCCTGCCGCCACATCAATCCGTTTTTTCAACATTTCTTTCTTCATCTGCATTCCTCCCCTCTGAATACCTTTTTCTTTACGTAAATCATATCGCATCTTACGGGAAAAATCCACCGAAGAATTTATTTCCAAAACAGGAACGTAAAGCAAATTGATTGAAAGTCGTATTTTGAAACCATCCGCGCTGGGAAAGCGATGCTGATCCTAACGAACCCGGTATCGTAAAGTTGCCAAAAAAATCCCGTCTCCCCGGCGAATCTCTCTTTGCTCCCTTGGTCTTAACCGTTCTCCATTGACAAAGGTTCCATTCATGGAGTTCAAATCTGTAATATAAAAGCTCCCCTCTCTTTTCTCCAGCTTCGCATGAATTCTGCTGACACTCTCTGAACCCAGCCAGATATCCACCTGATCCCGTTTCTTTCCAAGCACCGCCGGAAACTGACTTAAAATAATGTCCGGATATTGACCAGGTTCCAGACTCGCCAGATACAATGGATCTTCAAACTCCTCCTGTGTAAGGCATCTGGTCTCCCCATCTTCTGTATTTTCCTTTTGCGTATCATACAAATCTTCCAGGAGCTGTTCCAGAAATTCCTCCTCTTCCTCCTCCTCTTCCAGCCAATACCCTTCCTCCTTCTTCTTTTTCCCTGTAATTGTTCCATAAATAATCCAGGAAACTGCCAGAAGGAAAAAGGCCAGTCCTCCAGTTTGAGCCAGATCCAGTCCTGCAAAGTAAACGATTCCCCCAAAGATCAATACAAGAAAGATAACCGCTGCGCCGCATAGAACTGCATTTTTTATCCTGCTGTTTCTGGTGCTGCTGATATTTTTATCGCTGCTGTCTTTGCCGCTTTTATCGTCTTTGATTCTCCGTTTGCCTTTTTGACCTTTTTCCTTGTCTGATATTCCGCTCTCAAACGCTCCTTCTCCTTCTGTCTCCTCCAGCCAGAAGCGCTTTTCTGTCCTCTCGTTTTCTTTTCTGCTGCACTCTGTTTTTCGTCTCTGTCTCTCCTTTTCCGTTTTTCTTTCCCATTGCCCCTCTTTAAGACCGGCTTCTCTACCTCTCCAGCCTTCCGAATCCTGATTTTCTCTTTCCGGAATACGATACCTGCAGACTTCCGGAATCTTATCCTCAATCTCATCCTCTGCCTGTGTATTTTCTTTCAAAAGTTGGTTTAACGTTTCCCACAGGCTGAAATTTTCCTGGGACACACTCCCGTAAAATTGATAGCCCAGTTCCACTGCTCTGCGCTCTCCGTGATCCAAACGTTTTAAAATGTACTCAGCCAAACTGAAAATATTTCTGGAGGCCTCAAGGACAAGCCCCGGACAATAGCAAAGCTGAACCTTCCCGTTCTCCGGATCCATATAAATATATTCCGGATCCAGCAAGAAATTTTCAAAATTCAAAAGATACTGCCTTGCTTTCGTCAGTCCATTCTGAATGCCTGAAAGCAGCATCTTAATATCTCTGCTCTTCATCGTACTAATTTCATAAATCTGGCTCACCGGCTGTCTGGAAGTGATTTCATAATACAGATACGTCTTTCCGTTCAGCCTGCGAAGCTGGCACTTTAGAAGCTCTGGTATCGCATTATGTTCCATCATCCGCACCGTATATTCTTCTCCTGTCACAGTCTCATTTTCCAAAATCATATAGTTATGATCCAGATCTCTCTGATAGGTAACCTCCACTCTTTTACTCCTTTAACGTATCCACCAATTCATTCAAACCGCGAATCTTCCGTATCCGTTTTGCAGGATAATATAACTCCCTGCTCCAGGAACGCTTGATGCTCAGCCGCTTCCCTCCTATCAGCTCCATGATCAGCCCCGGAAAAGGATAGCTGCCTGAAAATGTGACAGCTACCTGGGTTTTGCTGACAGACAAAGAGTTCCTTATATTCCTTGTCCCTAAAAGCCTGTTTTTTAGCAGCTCTCTTTGTTTTTCCTTCAAAATCGCCTCTGCCTTTTTCTCCTGTCCGAGATTGCTCCCCATCGCCCCTATTTCACAGCTTATCCCCTGTAAAACTGCACAGTCATGAACAAAAAAGGACAGATAGATAACAGACACCAGCACTGGAAGCAAAATCATCATCAAAAGTGCTGCCTCAACCGTAAAACTTCCCTGCAATACGATCGTTTTTTTATTTTTTTCCTTGATTTTTTCTGTATTCTTTACCATAACTTTCCCCAAGCGCCTTTCCACTTCAAAAAAGCATTCGACAAATCTGACCAGCCAGCAAAAAAGGGACAAAGGGAAATCGTTCTTTTCGCCCCGCCTTCCTGAATATCAGCAGGATGCCTGACCAAAATGCGGAAAAAAACAGCGCCAGAAAAAACAAAGAAAATGCTTCCGCAAATCCCAATGCTGCTCCGCAGGCCATAACCACCAGCGCATCTCCATATCCCATGGCTTCCCTGGTAATCCAGGAAAGAAACAGTAGACTCCCGCCAAAAGCTACGCCCGCCAAAAAATCTCCTGCTGTCAAATCTCCCTGTATCAAATGCCAAATTGCTGCCACCCCTATAAATACTTCTGGAAAAAGCCTCCTAATCTGCATGCTTCTCAAATCTGAAACCGTGCAAATACCTAAAAATACTGCTGTTACAATCTCTGTCATTTCCACGCTCCACATTTCGAACAGGGTCTCAGTGCTCCCGCATCCTCCAGAGAAACCTCCCGAATTGTCCGTTTCAGTCCGCCACATCCCAGGCTGGAATGGTAGCGGTCGCCATCCTCCGTAATAAACACCATATCTCCCCCTTGTTTGCCGCATTTTTCGCAGCTATGATATTTGCCGCCGCTGCTGTTGCGCAGATTCTTCAAACTACCCCTGGAAACCTGCCGAATCGAAAGTCTGATATGGCTGCACTGCAGATCTGTGTGATATACAGTACCATGCTCCGTCACATATACAGTCCGTTCTGAAGTATCACATTCCCCGAAAGAGTCCTCCCCGGAGGAACCAGACCGGCCAGTCCATCCCCTCACGCTTCCCCTCTGTAAAAAATGTATCCCAGGTATAGAGATACCTCCTGCGGGAAGCTTCATCTGATAGGTCATTACCAGATGAACCATCTCTTCCTCTTCCAGGAAAGAAGAAAGTAAAAAGCTTATATTCTTTACTCCTTCTGTATTCCCGGCTCGCCGAAGTACTGCAGTTCTTCCATAAATCGCGGACACAGCACCCGGCAAAACAGAAGCTCCCTCTCCATATTCCACGGCATAGGAGCTAATGGCGATCTCCTCACTGGTCTCACACAGAGAACTTCCAAAACGTGCCGCCGTATCCATCACATTGCAAAGCTGTAAAATCGTCACCATGGTAAAAAAGAACATGGGAAGAGCCATAGCGGCTTCTACTGTCAAGCTTCCTCTCAGAGAGGCAAAAAAGAATGTTCTTCTTTTGCATCTTAAGTACTTTTTTTCAGGTATATGACCATGGGTTGGGGCTTCTCGGGGAGAGAGCTTATCCTTTCTGAAAAAAATGGGTTTTCGCATGACCATGCGTAAGACAAATTCTACAAGATATGAGCTGCAGCCGAAGAACACTCCTTTTCACCTCCCTGCGAAAGTATCTAATCATATGCAAATCCGCTCTCCACTGTAACCTGCAGCAGATCGGAAGGCGTTCCCAAAAACACTGCTGGTACACGCGAAAATACCGGTTCAATCTGCCAGTTTGTCTCTTCCCGGATACCCACTACACAATGATCTATCTGGAAATTAGACAATCCTGGGGCAAGTTTCAGATTTAATTCCACCAAATCCAATCCCCTTTTCTTTTGGCCTGAAACAGGCTGCAAATAGAAAAGAATTCTCAGATAATCCCGATATGATAAGCCTTCCTGCTTATCGCTGCTGCCTTGTTCCAACAGTTGATCCAGTCTACCCAACTGCTCTAATGATACCATCCAGGTATCCGGCGTTTTGTTTAACGGAATTTTCCCGCCCTCCAGAAGAATGCGAACATCCATCAGGCTCTCTCCATAAGCCCATCCCATTAAAAGTCCATGTTTTAAAACAGTAACCAATGCCGGGATGCCCGTCCAGCCGATCAACAAACTGGCCAGCGCTCCAGCCTGACTATTCATCTGTGTATTTCCCACACAATACAGGTAATTCAAACCTTCTCTTATGAGAAGCAGCCTTTGAACCACTGCTTTTAAATTCTCTCTGTCTGACCGTTTTCCTGCAATCAGATACTCTGTCTGATACTCCAGTGTCCAATTCGTCTCTTCTGACAGATAATTAGGAAAACGGTCTAAAAGATATTCTCTAAACAAAAGATCACTGGTTAATCCTCCATGTTCCTTCTTAAGCTCCATGCTGCCTTTCTTTTTGTGTCGTCTGGAAACAAGCTCTTTTTTGGCCACTTTTTTCTCAGAAATCTCCTTTTTTCCGCAGACGATTTCCAAAATCCCCTTTTTCTTTAGTCGGTTAAGCATCTTTAACGGATTTTCCCGCTTCACCTGCTCTGCCGGATTTTCCTCAATAATTACGATTTCTCCGCCTGCCTCTGCTTCTGCCTGAGCCTGCTTTCTCTGCTGCTCCAATTCCGCCTTCTTTTCTTCCTCCTGGCGCTTAAGCTGCTCCATCGCCTGGTCAGAAATCTTCTTTCTTTGTTCGTATTCTTTCTGCTTTTCTTCTGCCTGTCTTGCATCCCGATACCATCCCGCCAGTTTGCCCACGTTGCCGGTAATCAAGGTTTCCTTCATGTAGGCTACTGCCTGCTGATAAAAATTCTCACCTTCCTGATCTGACAACAGCGCATACTCTTTAATCTCGCTGTGTTCCAGGTGTAATCTCCAGGGATCAAAGCACAGTCCGGCCACCCGCTCCTGTCTGGGACTGGCATTGCAGGACAGATACATTTGGAAGCGATCATTGACTCTGTCAATGGAAAAATCACCTGTTCCATAGGAACCGTCCACTGAGAAAATTTCATAATCCTCCAGCAGCTTTTTTTCGTATTCTCCAAAAAGAGAATAGTTTCCCATATCTGTAATGTTTGCCGTCTGTGCCCTGGCTCCCTGAATCCGGGCAGATTCTATGACCGAAAAAATCAGAGATAAAAACAATGCACTGCTAAGACTTAAAAATACGGTAATGGATCCCCTCGCATTTTTCCCTTTCATCCTCTGCCCTCCTGTCTCATTCCTTGGTTTTTTTAATACGTTCCTTAAATACTGTTGCTTTGGCTTGTGATCTTACTCAGAATATTATTCACCACTCCGGTAAGCTGCTTTTTAAAAATAATTACCAAAGAAATCAAAACAACAAGAATCAGAATAATCTCTACAACGCCTACTCCATCCTCCTCCTTAAAAAAGGACCTCACGTGTTCCATGTCTCTCCTCCTTTCCGATCTTTCTTTTTCATTCATCCTCTTTCTGTCAAAACGACAGAAATGCGGGAATGATCAGTACCGTCAAAACAACTCCAAACATCAGGATCATTGGGAATATCAGCCGTGTTCCCGCCTGTTCTCCCAGCTTTCTGGCCATACTTTTTCGTTCTTCCATGGCTGCTCGAGCCTCTCTCGCAAGGATCTCCGGCAAACCCTTTGATCCTTTTTTCAAACTCTGGGACAATAAAGACCCGAATTTTACATACTTTGGAAGTCCGCACCGGCGTCCAAAATTTTCATAAGCGGTACCCTCCGGAACTCCGCTTTTCATTTCCCTGCAGGCGCAGAGCATTTCTTCATAGACATACCGCATTTCTCCTCTTCTGACTTTCCGATACTCCTCGCCAATCCGCATAAACGCTCCCCGGATCGTAAGCCCTGCTCCCAGCAGCATCGTCATTTTCCACATGACCTCTGAATAATCCAATGCCAATTGAATCCGTCTGGCCTTTGCCTTCTCATGGATCTTCTGATCCTTCTGCAAATAAACGCACACAGGAATCACAAGCATCAGCAGCACTGCCAAAAAGGGCTGATCTCCTGTTTGCCACATCCAGGTCACCCGTTTTCCCAACGCTTTGGCAGGCAAAGCGAAAATCTCCCGGCTGGCTCCTTCCCTGTTTTCTCTGTCAATCTCCTTTTCCAATGCATCTTTTAATTTTTCTTCCTCCGAAAGTTCCGGAGGGTAGATCCTGGCTGCTGTCTCATACACCAGCTCTTTTCCCTGGCAGGAGAGTATAGCCTGAATTTCCACAATACTTCCATTTTCTTCCGGTTCTCCCACAATGCTGCCGTCCTCCTCTAAAATTCCATAGGGGAAGGTAATCCAGCTGACCGTAACAGCTCCATCCTCCAGGCTGGCAGGAAAATTTAACGCTTTTTTCACCTGATCCAAAGATTCATTTTCTCCCAGAATCCCCTCCTCCAGCATCTGTTTTCCTTTTGCCAAAAGATCCTCTATCTCCTTTTCCGTATACTTGCGCTCCTGAACTTTCACTGTAATATTCTCTGATCCTGCCCCTTCTACCTGAGCTGTCAGCTCCTCCTCCCTTTCCCCCATCCCATATCCCGGCCTGGTGAGCTGCTGATTTTCCACCAGCCTGTCTTCCCTGCTCATCGCCAACAGCATAATCCCCCCCAATAATCCCCAGTACCGCAAACAGAAACAGGGTATCGCCGATTTTTCTGGCATAATGCTTCTCCACCGCCTTGGGATCTCCTGCTGCCAGAGAAATAATTTCCATGCAAAGCTCCCTGTTCTTTGCCTTTGGTTCAGTCAGCCTTAGCTTTTTTACCAAAAACTCTCCTGCTTTTATAAAAGGATTTTCCTTCCGCCTCATTTTCACACCTTCTCGCCACCTTTGTTCCTGCCTTTCAAAACAGCCTGCTGCACCCTGACCTTCCCTAATTTATACCTGAATATCTATGATCTTTCTCCCCCAAAAATAGGCGGTCAGATACACAATAAAACAAATGCTCATGATAACGATTCCTACCCAATTTCCATACATTGCATCTAAAAATCCTGGTGATGTCAGTTTGACATAGCCCAAAATAAGCAAGGGGATCACACTCATCATATTCTGTTCCATCACCTTTCCCGATAAACTGGTGGCAATCTCCTGCCTGGTTTCCTGCTTTTGCTGAATTTCTGAAACAGTATTCCTGATAATTGCCAGCAAATCTCCTCCTGTACGCTTTGCCGTATAAAATACCTCTGCAAAATTCTGAATATCCTCCACATGACTGCGCTTTCCCAGCTCCATAAGAAGGGCTTCCACTGTTCTATTTAAACCAATCTGGCCTACAAGATAGCGAAATTCTTTTAAAATAAAGGCGTCCTGCTCATAGATCTTTTCCAGCTCCTTCACTGCCTCCCGAAAGGCGTTCTCCACAGCATATCCCGCCTGAAGCGAAGTACTTACCAGCTGCATTCCCGTTAGAAATTCTGCCGCCATTTGTTCTGCCCGCTGCTTTTGAAGCTGCTTTTTCCTGGTCTGCAGATATCCCCAAAATCCAGGAAGAAAAAGGATAAAAAATATCCAGGAATGAAAAAACAGATAGCTGACAACTCCATCTAAAAATAAATAACTGACCATATACTTTCCATACTCTTTTTTTGATAAATGATATGTCCCATAATCCACCCGGTCTCCTCCTGCTTTTTCCTGACGACTCCAATTCTGGCCGCCATGCATAAAAACAACATCTCAGATTCTGATATTTGTTTACCTTTCTGTGTCCTTCTTTGGCAGCTCACATCCAGGGATGCTCCCTGAATGTAACTACCGTTTTCCTATTTATATACCTATCCCGGCCCGCTGCAGCTTCTGCCTGTTTTTCAAACTGCCTACCTGAACCAAACCGCCCAGTACCCGGCCTTCCTCATCCTCGCCCTGTTCCTGAAACTCAAAGAGGGAAGAAGTTCTGATCTCGCCGGTTTCATAGTCATAACCGGTAATCTCCAATATCTCCAATACCTTTCTGCTCTTATCCCTCATGCGCCCTAAATGTACCATCAGATCAATTCCAGAAGCAATCTGTCTGCGGATTGCCTGAATAGGAATCTCCAATCCCATCAATACCATAGTTTCCAGCCTGGCAAGCATATCTTTCGGACTGTTCCCATGACCAGTGCTTAAAGACCCGTCATGTCCGGTATTCAAAGACTGCAGCATATCGATCGTCTCGTCTCCCCGGACTTCACCCACAATAATCCGATCCGGCCGCATCCGCAGACTTGCTTTGATCAGATCACGAATCGTTACCTGATTATCCCCTTCCTCATTGGCTCTCCTTGCCTCCAGGCGCACCAGGTTCTGAGCATTTTGAATTTGCAGCTCCGCATTATCTTCAATCGTAATGATTCGCTCATCTTTTGGTATATAATTGGACAACGCATTTAAAAATGTCGTTTTCCCTGAGCCTGTACCGCCGCTGATAAAAATGTTATACCCTGCCTGCACCAGTTTTTCCAGAAATTCCGCCGCCTCCTTGGAAACTGCCTTCCATTCAATAAGCTGTTCCATAGAGATGGGATGATCCGGGAAACGGCGGATCGTGATTATGGGTCCGTTTAGCGCCACTGGTGCCATCACCACATTCACCCGCGCGCCGTTCTCCAGTCTGGCATCTACAATGGAAACCGCTTCATTGGCTACCCGATTGCATTTCGCCACAATCTGTTGCACAATATCCTCCAGTTTTTCTCTTGATTCAAAGTTCTTTTTCCATCGAACAATCCTGCCCTTCTGCTCAATAAAAATTCCTTCTGTCCCATTCACCATAATTTCTGTAATATTCGAATCATCTACCAGTTCCTGCAGGATATCCAGACGCCGAACAGAATTGAATAATTCCATTCGCAGCTCATTTCTTCTGGAAAGCCGTACATAGCCCCCTTCTCCAGTATCCATCAGTAATTCATCAATCGCCTGATAAATCTCCTCATCGCTCATCTCCCGATATCGCTCCAGCTTCTCCATAAGCTTTTTATGCAGCTCCTCATATTTTCTGTCTGCCACAAAACTCCTCCTATAACAGCGAATCCACCCGGTTATCCTCCTCTGCCAGCAATCTCCGAATGTAATCCCCGAGTCTTCCTTTCACCAACCGTTCAATAAGCTCCTGCCCAGCTCCATGCCCTTTCCATTCCGGTAAATGAAGTTTTCTGATCTTTTCCTGAAGCTCCGAAAGTTCCAAAGCCCTCAGGCTTTTCTCAAACTGCAGAATTTTCGCCCTGGAAATGGGATCTTCCAACACCGGCATATATACTTCTTTACACTGATTTAAAATTTGATAACACTCTTCAATCTGATTTCCCAAATCCAAAATCAGCACATCGTACTCTCCACAGGCTCCCAGTTCCCGTATAAATTGAAGCCATTCCTCCAGGTGTACTTCCCGCAGATCGCAGGGGGAAAAAGCCGGAGGAATATAATCCAATTTTCCTATGGTCTGTATCATCCCGTTTATCTTAAAAATCAAATTTCCTTCTTTTTGCCTTGCAAAATAAATTAAATCAGAGATATCTGAATGATACTTTTGAGCAAACAGCTCCTCAAAACCGCTGTATTCCTCTAAATTCAAATACAGAACTTTCTGTTTCTCTCCTAAAATCTCCCCCATTGTCAGTGCAAAGCTGGTCTTGCCCACACGATTCAGAGGAGAATATACCCCTACCAGTTTCATTCGCCCGTCTCCATCAGAAAACATGGCGCCCGGAAGAAGCGGCCCGGATTCTGCATAATAATTCATCACCTCTGCAATCAAACTGTCCGATGCCTGATATTTGTACACATGTGGACGATCCTTTATGCGATCCAGCGACTCTCCATCGGATAAAATAATGACCCGGTCAATCTCCAGCTTTTTGACTTCATCACACATGACATCCGTAGAAATCAACAGCAGTTCAATGGGATTTTTCCCTGCAAAATCTGCCAGACTCTCCAAATTTGTAAATGCATGAACTTCAAACGGAGTACACTTTCTTTCGTTTAAATACTCTGTAAGATTCCTGGCATAATTTTCCTCCAAATCGCAAATAGCAAATATTCTTTTTTTCAATTTTAATTAATACCCCCATTCATCCTTACTACATACACCAGAACGGACAAAAAGACAGGTATCGAAAAATAAAGATGACTGTCCTCATCCTCCGGTTTCCTATAAGGTTCCCACTGCCTTGTCTCTAAATATTGGAACAAATAACGTTTGAAATAACAGAGACGTGAAAAAAAATTCCGTCTTTTTAGAAATAGGATGGAGGAAATAACTCCTCCTATAAGAAATGTATCAAGAATACTGTAAAACCCGCCTGTCGGCCCAAGAAAGCCGCCAATCATGCAAAGCAGTTTAATATCTCCTGCCCCTATCATTCGGAAATAGTAGAGAATCCAAAGAAGTACGATCGGCAGCATTGCTCCAGATAGAAAAAATAACAATCCCATCCATCTGAAACACCATAGCTGATAGGTCACTCCCAAAAAGAGCCCCGTAATGATCACTTCATTGGGGATACGTTTTTGGGTAATGTCCCATAACACCGCAGCTCCGATAAAATGCAGAAGGAAAAACAATGCAACGTTTCCTTCGTAAATATCCGGATGCATATACACCTCCCTATCACTCTATTTATCACTTTTTGTAAGCATAACATACCTTAAATGTTTTTTCAAGTGCATTTTATATTAGATATATTTTTACTTTTTGCCAATGATAATTATACTCTAAGTATATTTTTCTTGCTGCCGGAGCCGCTGACGAACCTTTGCCCTGCGCTGCCGCTTCCTTTAAAAAATCTATATCATAAGAAATCCATATCATCCTCCAAATGCACAAAGCAGAGCCTGTTTTCTACATCTATTTAGTGACTTTATTTTATCATAGTGTTAAATTATTTGCAATAGTTTTATTCTTTTAGCAACAACTTGTTTCTCTATTCTAAATTTGTCAGCCATCTGTTGCCCTGTATCATTCTTGCATTAGCCGCTTTTGAAATACATACAAAAGAATTTCTCAGGAAGATTAGGGTGTCAAAAATCCTAATCCATAAAAAATATCCCCTCCCATTGCTCTGCGCCTTTGGGAAGGGATATTTCCAATGCTATTCTATTTTTCCACAAACCGGTTGGCCCTATTGTCCATAGTGATCCTGAACCAATCAAGGCTTAAGGTCTAACCAAAAACTGTTTACTTAGATCTATTCTTTTTCGTCAGAAGAATTCCTGCCACCAGAGCAGTAAAGGGGGCCACTGTTACCAGGCCGAAGCTTCCCACCACTGTATCCAAAATCTCCGAGGCCACATATTTATAATTTAAAATATGGTCAATGGGGGTACCTTGAGCCATGTACACCATCAAAGAGGTGACATAGCCTCCGGAATAGGCTAACAGCAAGGTAGTCGTCATGGTTCCCATGGCTGCCCGGCCCACATTCATCCCGGAAGCAGCCGCTTCCCTCCAGCCGATTTCCGGCTTTTTCTCAACCACCTCGTTCACTGCAGAGGTGATATCCACAGATAAATCCATCATGGCTCCTGAAGCTTCGATGAAAATACTGCTCATAAAAATAGAGGTAAGATTCAGATTCTGGTATCCGCTGTAGATCAAAGACTCCGAATCCGGCATGATAGCCCCGTGGATTCGAAACAAATCAGTAAACACAATTCCCAAAATACAGGTGGTAACAATCCCCAGAAGAGAACCCAGAGAGGCGGTAATGGTGCGCCTGTCAAAACCGTACACAAAAAAGATGATCACCAGAGTAAGAAATATGGTAATAAATATTCCTGTCCATACAGGAGAATAGCCGTTTAAATACGCCGGAATCAGAATCTTCCAGATGGACAGAACCGTGATCACAAAAGAAAAGATGGCAAGAAATCCCGTTTTTCCGGCCACTGCCACCAAAAGAACAGCAAACGCCAGAAACAGGAGCGCTTCCTTATCCAAACGGTAATGATCCGACATCACGCAGGAGGTAATCTCATCTCCATTTAAACTGATGCGAACAAACGCCCGGTCTCCCACCTGATAGATCTTGTCCTTCTCCAGAGAACCGCTTAAGAAATTAACCCCTTCGATCTCCTGTCCCTTAAATTCCCCATCTTCTATCAAGATTCTGCACACCTGCTCTCCGGACTGAATCAGACCGGAAGAGATCACTGCAGAATTGTCCGCCTCTGTCACACGGCCCACTGCCCGCACAGAACCCTGATAAATCAAAGCATCCTCATAGCCCGTGGGAAGAGCTATGAGGATGGCGGTCAGTATGAGACCAAAGATGGTGATCAGGAGCGGGGAGTTTTTCTTTTGAAAAAATCCGCCCTTCATCCTTATTCTACTCCTGTCAGTTCTGCCATCTTGTCAAAAATTTCTGTGTTGTCGTAGTAACCCTCAAATTTTTCCTGTCCGGCTCCCTGCACTAAAACCTCCACCGGCAGACCGGTATGTGCGTAGGAACCAAAGTTGATGCCGCTCTTATTATTCAAAATATGGGTAATGGTCACTGTGAGCGGTTCGTAGCTTCCGTACAGAACATACTCTTCCTGTCCAAACGCTTCTTCCTCTCCAGTTCTTGCCATGGTGGTCTCATAAGCTGCCTTCAGCTTATCGTACTCATACTGAGTCATCACCAGGGCCCCATCCTGCTCAGACTCCGGATGTTCATTGGCATTGTCCTTCTGATTGGAAGCCTCCTCCCCGGAAACCGGCGCCTGAAGTCCGAACAGCTCCGTCACATCCTGCATAACGGTATCAAAGTCTGTTTTGTTCTCCTTGTAGCCTGCCACATAGTCAGAGTCAAACTTTGCATAGGAGATCTTCTGATTATTCACATTGGTAAGAAACAGGTCATAATCTGTTCCGGCATAACCGATGGTCAGTCCTCCTGTCTCATGGTCTCCGGTAACAATGATCAGCGTCTCATCCGGATGCTCATTGTAAAACTCCACTGCCTCTGCCACTGCGTTGTCCAGAGCGATGGTGTCTGCCAGAGTGGAAGCGGCATCGTTGGCATGACATGCCCAGTCGATCTTTCCTCCCTCAACCATCATAAAAAAGCCATTGTCATTGTTCAGCATCTCGATGCCTTTGGATACATAGTCAGCCAAAGCCCACTCACCCTCTGCCCGGTCCAGCTCATAGGACATGGCGTCCGAGTCCGCCAGATGCTCGTCGATCACAATCACCTTGCCGTCCTCTGCTGTGAGGGCCTCTGCCTCTGACTGGGTCTTCACTACCTTGTAGCCAGCTTCCACTGCAGCATCATACAGATCCGGCTGATCTTCCTCCTTGCCTGTGGGACTTAACAGCCCTCCTCCTGCAAAATAATCAAATCCGCTCTGAATCAGCTCTTCGCCAATCTCATAGTAACTGCTTCTGGATGCCTGATGGGCATAGAAAGCTGCGGGAGTGGCATGGTTTAAATTTACGCTGGAAATAATTCCGATTTTATAATCCTTCTGAGCCTTCAGCTTTTCCGCTATCGTCTCATATTCCTGTGTAAAGTCTTCGCTCACATTAATACTTCCGCTCCAGGTCTTGTTGCCTGTGGCAATGGAGGTCGCTGTAGACGCGGAATCCGGAGCGAAGGAAGTGCTGTCATACGTCTGAGCAGATCCTGCAACAGGAAAATTCATCATTGTCAGGTTATTCTGACTTTTTAATACCGCTTTCTCCTCTCCCTCTGCAGTGACTGTCACAGGATTTTCCTCATTGGCGTTGGCACTGACAAAATAGTTGGTCAACTGTATCTGAGGATAGCTCATTCCGTCACCGATAAAGAGAAATACATATTTCGGTGCAGCAGCCGTCTCTGTTTCTTCTGCATAAGCGCCGGCTGTCATAAAAGACATAGCGGTGGCGGCGGCCAGCAGTGTTGCGGTCAATTTTTTTGCTTTCATACTTTTCCTCCAAATTTTTCCTGCAGCTTCCTCTCTTCAACGTTTCTTATGTGAAACACAAAAAGCTGCTCCCATATTTTCCGGGGATAAGCCAGGCTTATTTTTCTGTAACAGTTCAATCATGCACGAAGTCACAAAAATTTAAGTTCAAACTGGTTTGAAAACGAAGATTTTTGTGTACTTTGTATATGGCGTTCTGCCATAAGCGAGAATTTTAGCTGTGAAACAGCCAATTCAAGCTATTATGGCTGAACTGCTGCATTTTTCCTGCCCCTGTCCTATCCACATCCTTATTCTAGGAAAGGTTTGTAAAAAGCAAAATCTTTAAAAAGTAAAATGACCGTAAAAAGTTTGTGAGACTGCTCACCTGCTGTTTCCACGCTGATACAGATCCACACCGCCTCTTATTCTGCATCCTATTAAAAGCAGCGCCGGGAAAACGGCCGCCGCCAGGATTCCCATCTTCAGATTGTCCTGGAACCAGGAGGAAACGGTTCCTACCAGGAAGGGGCCGAAACCGCAGCCCATATCTCCGGCCAGCGCAAACATGGCGAACATAGCGGTCCCCCCGTTTCGGATCACCACAGACCCAATGCTGAAGATACCGGGCCACAGGATGCCGATGGACAGACCACACAGCCCGCAGCCCATAAGACCCAGGGCCGGCCATGGGGACAAAGAGATCATCAGATAGGAAATCAGACAGAGAATACCGCTGACAAAAATAAATTTTTCCAGTCGGATCTTATCTCCGTATTTTCCGTAAAAAAACCGGGAAAGCCCCATAAATACGGCGAAGGACATAGGCCCTGCCAGATCTCCCACCGTCTTGCTCACACCCAGGCTTCGCTCTGCAAAGGTGGAGGCCCACTGGCTCACAGACTGTTCGCAGGATCCGGCACAGAACATCAGCAGCATCAGGATCCAGAAGGTTTTGCTGGAAAACAGCTGTTTTACGGACATTCCCGTCTCCCCATCTTCCACCAGAGAATAGATGGGAATCTTCATGAAAGCCACTCCATTGCAGAAGGGGATCAATGACCAGAGCAGCAGCAGCAGTTTCCAGTGCGCAATCCCTACTGTAACAAAAAACAGAGTAGACAGAAGCACTACCCCTATGTATCCCCAGCAGTAAAAGGAATGAAGAAGGCTCATCATTTTTTCCTTGTTCTTGGTAGGGCAGGCTTCCACCATGGGACTGATCAGCACCTCCAAAAGCCCTCCTCCCACAGCGTACACCAAAACGGAGATCATGATTCCCAAAAAGGGATTCTCAAATCGTTCCGGCAGGATGGTCAGCAGCACCAGTCCAGCCCCTGCCAGAACATGAGCCGCCACACCGCAGACCCGGTAGCCCACTCGGTCAATGAAAAATGCTGACAAAAAATCCACGGACAGCTGAATGCAGAAATTAATCATAATCAGTGCTGAAATCTGCTCCAGCGGAATCCCATACTGCGTACTAAAAGTTAAAAACAGCAGGGGCACAAATGTATTGATCACCGCCTGCACCACATATCCGGTAAAGCAGGCATAGATCGTTCCTCTGTATTCTCTTTCCATTTCTATTTCGTTCCTATCCTTGATTAGTCTTATCTTTTTCTTACCTTGCCATCCGGTAAATTTCTTCCATATCCCGGCGATTCAGAATCTGGAAGCCGCCAATGGTACGGCCGTCATGATTGCTGCATTTTAAGGCCAGCTCTTTGATCTGATCCTCTGTCAGCTGGATTCCCATCTCATGAATAGAAGCTGGCATGCCAATCTCCCTAAAGAACTGTTCCGTCCGCTCAATTCCTTCCAGCGCCGTTTTCTTTGGATGGCTGCAGTCCATGGGAACTCCCATCACATTCACTGCATATTGGGCAAAGCGTTCCGGCTTCTGCATATAGACATATCTGGCCCAGCTTCCCCACACCGCGGCCAGCCCTGCTCCATGAGCCACATCAAAGGAAGCGCTCAGCTCATGCTCCAGCTGGTGGCTGGCCCAGTCTTCCACCATGCCGCACCCCAAAAGTCCGTTGTGGGACAAACTTCCCGCCCACATCACCTGAGCCCTGGCCTCATAATTCTCCGGCTCCTTCACCAAAACTCTGGCGCAGTGCATCACGGTTCTTAAAAGTCCCTCCGCCAGGCTGTCCGTCAGTTCCGTTCCCTCCTCTTTTGTAAAATACCGCTCCATGGTATGCATCAGAATATCCACGCAGCCGCTGGCTGTCTGATAGGCCGGAAGGGTATAGGTCAACTCCGGATTCATCACTGCAAATCTGCACCGGCTTAGATCATCATTGTACCCTCTCTTGATCCAGCCATCCTCGTTGGTAATCACGCTGGAACGGCTCATCTCACTGCCTGCTGCCGCGATCGTCAATACCGCTCCGATGGGCATACAGCCTTTGGCCTGCCGTTTATGAGCGTAAAAATCCCACACATCTCCTTCATTGGCCAGTCCGTATCCAATACATTTGGCAGAGTCAATGACACTGCCTCCTCCGACTGCCAGAAGGAAATCCACCTTCTCCTTTCTGCAAAGCTCAATCCCTTCCCTTGCAAGACTCAGTCTTGGATTGGGCTGTACGCCCCCCAGCTTTACATAAGAAATGCCTTCCCGCTCCAGAGACTGGCACACCCGGTCAATCAGGCCGGACTTCACTGCGCTGCCGCCGCCGAAATGTACCAGCACCCGGTTTCCTCCCTGCTCTTTTACCAGTTTTCCCGCTTCATTTTCTGTTCCCCGTCCAAAAACCACCTTTGTCGGCGCATAATACTCAAAATTTTTCATCTTCTTCCTCCTGCCCTGTATAAGGTCTTTCTTTCTATATTCTATAAAATCTTTCTATTACTGAATTTTCTCTTCCACCGGAAGCTTCGTCTGACCGCCGGTTTCACCGCTCATTATACCACGATTCGCACCTCCGGTGCTTATCGCTGCTTTGCAGCTATCGTGGTCGCCATTCGCTGCTCCCGGTGAACAAGCTGCGCTTGCTCCCGCTCGCTAACGCTCATTATACCATGATTATTCTTCTAATCATACACTCTTGATGATTTCTTTGCACTTTTTTTCTCTCTTTGTGACTTTATCACGGACGAAACTTCTTTTCTCCTGTATGATAGCCTCATCAGATAACAAATCTTACCTGACAAATAATTTTAAAAAAATAACAAAGAATAATTGAAAACCCGAAATTTAAAATCTAAAATCAAATACAAAATCAAGGAGGACGCAATGATGTCAGCATTAAATATCACCAAAAACAATTTTCAGGAAGAAGTTATGAACAGTGACAAACCCGTACTTGTGGATTTCTGGGCAAGCTGGTGCGGCCCCTGCCGTATGGTCAGTCCCATTGTAGATGAGATCGCCGCTGAACGCCAGGATATCAAAGTATGCAAAGTGAATGTGGATGAACAGCAGGAACTGGCTTCTGATTTCCAGGTTATGAGCATCCCCACGCTCATGGTATTCAAGGACGGCAAGATCGTAAACAAATCCATGGGCGCAAAGCCCAAGTCTCAGATCCTTGCAATGCTGTAGTTTTCTGGCAGGTAAGCAAAGAACCGTCCAAAAAGAGACCGTGCTGCAAAATCCGGTGCTTTAATAAAAGCCGGGATTTTGCAGCACGGTCTCTTTCTTATGCTTTCCTGACCGGCGGTTAAAAACCGACAGCCCGCCACACTCTATACGGTTTTTATGGTTATTTGCACTTCCAAACTTCCTATTCCTCCAGAAATCGTTCCAGCACCCGAATCGCCTTCTTGTAGTGCTCCAGATCTACCCATTCATTGGGTTTATGGGCCATGGAGGGCTCTCCCGGTCCAAACAAAAGCACCTGAGCGTCCGGCTGATCCTTCACCATAATGGATGCGTCTGTAAAAAAACTGATGCCTGTGGCTTCCGGCCGGATTCCCTCTTTTTCCATGCACCGCTTCAGCTTCTGAACCATAGGCACATGCTCCCCCACTTCAATCGCCCTGCGGTTGTTTTTCAGCTCATACTCCACCTGCAGAAGTCCTTCTGTTTTCTTCTCTTCTTCTGCAATAAGCGCTTCCGCCTTTTTCATTACTTCCGTCACGGAAACATCTGGAGTAATACGGATGTCCATAAGGATCTCACAGCGTTCCGGAATCATATTGCAGGCAGTCCCTCCAAAAATCTGAGTAATATTGGCCGTTGAATTTCCAAGAAGAGGGTGTGAAAAAGTCTCCACCCAGGTTTTCAGCTGATGGGCTATGAAAATCCCATGCTCCACCCCACTGACTCCCTGCTCCGGATAGGCTCCATGGCTGGTCTTTCCATGCAAAGAGAGGGACAGCCAAATGCAGCCCTTCTGCGCCATCCCAAGTCTCAGACCGGTTGGTTCCCCGATCAGATACTGACTATATCCAAGATTTTCTCCTTTTTTGCATACCCATTCTGCTCCCAGTCCCCCTTTTTCTTCATCACAGGTTCCCAGAAACAAAACAGAACAGGACGGTCTTTTTCCGGATCGTTTATTCTGGCACAGCGCATAGACCATGGCGCAAAGCCCGCTTTTCATGTCGCTTGCGCCTCTCCCGTACAGTACGGTTCCTTCTGTCACAGGAACCGCCGGATCAGTGTCCCAGTCTTCCCCGGCTCCGTAAGGCACTGTATCCAGATGTCCGTTCCAGATCATCCTTCCCCCCTCAGGATTCCCTTCTAAAACGGCCCTTACATTTGCATGCGTCTCATCTATTCGCTCAACTACCGCCGGGATTCCGGCATTCTGGAAATAAGCGCACAGATATTCTGCCACCTTTCCCTCCTCATCCCGGCTGTTGACGCTGGGAATCGCCATCACTTCCTGCAGCAGCTGTATTGCTTTCTCTTCTTCCATACTACCACCTTTAAGGCGGGATCGCTGCAAAATCCATTCCATGATACTCTCTTGGATCATTTAACACAGAAACTCTCAGCAGAACGCTATTTTGCAGCAACCCCCGCTTTACGCTTTGCTTCCCGCAGGGTTTTCTATTTTGTCAGATAATCCAGAATATTCTTAAACAGCACATCATAGCATTCCCAATTACAGAACTCCGGCGGCGCCCAGTGAGGTGCGCAGTCTGTGGAAAGCACCCCGCTCTTTCCCTTTCCATACTCAGCGAAAGCGATAAAGGGATCTTTGCAGATCTCTACCACGCACTCTGCTTCCGGTTTCAATATGCTCTTATTGTACCCCAGCACAGCGGGCCATTCTCCCTGGATTCCTTCCAGAACCGGATGAGACGGGCATTTCACTTCCGGTGTTACCCCCTCGCAGTGTTCCATCCGGTCATCGTAAGGAAACAGCTGTACGGGAAGTACATCCTGCACAGCGCAGTGGCACCATTTTCCCTGTCCTCCGATACCGGAAAATGTCATATAGCCTCCCACCATAAACAGAGCGCCTCCCTGAAGAACATACTCCTTCAGAAGATTGCAGCGATTGGGCATTTTTTTGCTGGCCGCAAAGGTCTGCGGAGGGATCAAAAGGGTATCCGCCCCAATATCAGACAGGATAATACAGTCGTATTCCTGCAGCCCTTCCAGGGTAAAGGGGAATTTTTCTGCCGCCTCATGGTTGGGCAGATAGGTCAGCTCATATCCAGCTTTTTCAATAGCCTTGTCGATCCAGCCCATCCCTGTTTCGTATTTTGAAGAAAAAAAGCTGTTAAATCCTTTTACTTCCATCATTGTAGCAGACCAGGATTCCCCTGCCAGTAACACTTTTTTTGCCATAATTCATTTCCTCCATAATTCTATAAATAGAGTCTCTCAGCTGTACTTGTGCGGATATCTGACAAATACCGCCAGGATAAAAGCCTCACGCAGTTTACTGTGTTCCAGGTTTGCTGCCCCAGTCCAGAATCAACTGGGCATAAACCAGAATACTCTGCCAGTACTCCTCCAGATCCAGACATTCATTGAGGGCGTGGCACTGAGCCAGTTCTCCCGGCCCGTACTGGATCGTTGGGCATTTGGCAATGTTCCTCCACAGCCTGGAATCACAGCCGGAAGGAGATCCTACAATGGGAACCTCCCTTCCGAAAACAGTTCTGTACGCATTCCGGAAGGTTTTTACAAAGGGATCCTCCGGATCCATCTCAAATCCGTTGCCGGTCTGATAAATGGTGATCTCCGGCATATGCTGCTCCATCCACACATCCGCCTTTGCGGTCCGGTTTACCGTGTCCGTAAATTCCTCGATCACCTGCTTCATGGTCATGATCCCCGGAACAAAATGTACGCAGGTCTGAAACATACATTCCTCCGGAACCGTGGAACCGGCAGTTCCCCCCTGAATCACTCCCACATTCAGGTTGGGGGCCGGCAAAAGGGGATGCTTGTATTCCAACAGCCATTCATGTTCCTTCTCATTCAGGGCCTGAATAACTTTCATCGCCTTATCAATGGCGCTGACTCCTTCCTTTTTGCAGCCGGAATGACAGGCTCTTCCTCGAAAACGAACCTGGAAAAATACCCAGCCCATATGTGCCAGAATCAGTTCTCTGGAGGTACCTTCGCAGTTTACCACCCCGTCTGCCTTCAGCCCACTCATTGCAGCCTGCATGGAACCGTTTCCCCCTCCTTCCTCGTCGCAGACTGATGTAATAATCACATCACCGCGAAGTTCCAGCCCTGCATCCCGAATCAGCTTCACAGCCATGGCAGAGGCCATCAAACCGCCCTTCATATCGGCTGCGCCCCGGCCATACACCTTTCCATTCCGCACATCCGCCTGATAAGGAGGCGTCTCCCACTGCTTCGGATCTCCCTCCGGCATCACATCCATGTGGCTGTTGAACAAAATGCTTTTTCCGCCTTTTGTTCCCTTAAAAACCGCATATACATTATACCGGTCTGTCTGATCATGCCCAAGATTGCCCTCCTGATACTTCTCATAGCATTCCCGGATCACTTCCTCTTCCATGGGATCTGTAACGATCTCATTCGCTCCCATAGACCGGAACAGAGATATCATATAATCCTGTCCTTCTTTCTCCAGACCGCCCTCAATACCGTGGCCCAGATCATGGGTATCAATATTGATTAATTCTTTCAAACGTTCTAAGTACTCTTCTTTATGCACCTGAAGTGTTTCTTCCAACAAGCCCATACGCTCTCTTTTCTCCTGCCCTTTCTAAATTTTCAATGGTTCAAAACCAGATAACCAGGGAAATGGGGAGCAAAATACCTCCGGCGGCCCCCCTCCCGGAACAGTTATCCTGACTTTCCTCTGTATGCTAATCCCCATAATACCGGATACAGGTTTCCACCAGATTCCAGAATTTTTCCACATCAATATCCACTGCCACATGGATGTTGGGCTCTTTCTTCATATAGTGGAACATATCACAGTTGGTTCTTCCATAAGATTCTTCACTGCGGATCTCCACATTGCCGTGTACATATTTCAGTGTCAGCACGCTTGGATCAATCAGATAGGCAATGGTGGTGGGATCGTGCAGCGGACCTCCCTCCCACCCAAATACCTCCTTCTGAGTCTTGCAGAAAAAGCGCATCAGATCTGCAAACAGTCTGGAAGCTTTATTACCCACCTGTTCCATCCGCTCCACAATGGCAGGATAGCAAAGCACCTTCCTGGTAATATCGAGACCGCACATGATAACAGGCACTCCGCTGTTAAATACCACATAGGCAGCTTCTGCGTCCGCGGCAATATTGAACTCTGCTGCAGGCGTGATATTTCCATTGGTGTAGGCTCCTCCCATAAAAACGATCTGTTTGATCTTCGGAATGATCCTGGGTTCCATGCGCATAGCCATTCCCACATTCGTCATAGGACCGGTGGTCACCAGCGTGATATCCCCCTCCGATTCCATAAGCTTCCTTGTAAGGAAGGTCACCGCATGTTCTTCCCCCAAAGTCCTGTTCAAAGGTTCAAATTCAGGGCCATCCAGGCCGGTTTTTCCGTGAATATCTCCGGCTGTTATTTTTTTCCGCACCATTGGCTCCGAACATCCGGCATATACCGGGATATCCAATCCCAGATACTGGCAGACATTCATGGCGTTGATGGCCGTCTTTTCCAGTGTCTGATTTCCGGAAACCACAGTGATGGCCAGAAGATCAATGGCCGGATGTCCCCCTGCCATCAAAATGGCCACCGCATCGTCATGTCCGGGATCACAGTCAAGAATCAGCTTTATTTTTTCCATTGTCCTTCATCCTTTCTATCTGTGCCTGCCTCCTGCCGTCAGCAGAGAAGACTGTTTTTTCCTGCTGATACGCATCTGTGCAGCCATGGAAATGGTAAGTACCAGAACCGTAACAATATAGGGCATCATCAGCACAAACTGAGAGGGAAGCCCGTATGCCTGAAGTCTGGCTCCCACAGAATCTGCGAAGCCGAACAGGAGACATCCCAGGGAAGCCTTCACCGGATTGGCTCCGCCAAAGTACATGGCCGCCACGCCCATGAAGCCTCTGCTGCTGGTCATATTTTCTACAAACTGGCTGCTGTAGCCCAAAGAAAGATGAGCGCCTGCCAGTCCTCCCAGAAGACCGGAAATTGCCATTGCCCGGTATTTTACTGCATTCACATTGATAGCCGCTGTCTTTGCCGCCTCCGGAAACTGTCCCACTGCCCGGAGCCGCAGTCCCCAGACGGTTTTATAGATTGCAAAGTAAAGTACGCCGATCATAATGATGGCCACCCATTCCAGCAGATTCCAGTTGTTGAATATTTTATTCAGCACTTCTATATTATCCAGGAAAGGGATATGAACTTTTGGGATAGTCACAATATCCGGGCTGGAGAAAGATCCGTTTTTTCCAAACATGGCCTGAAGCAAAAATTTGGTTACTGCCAGCGCCAGCATATTGATTCCCATGCCGATACCGCAGATATCTGCTCCAAAACGGATATGCCCCACTGCCATGATCATGGCGATCACAAGCCCCGCCAGCATGGCCGCCAGAATCCCCAGAAACCAGCTTCCGGTAAAGTAACTTACGATCACTGCAAAGAAAGCTCCCACCAGCATGATACCCTCTGTACCAATGTTCAGGATATTGGCCTGCTGGGTCACGGAAGCGCACAACGCAGCAAAAATAATCGGCGTAGCTGCCCGGAACGTTGCGTAGATCAGAGATAAATTCATTACCTTGCTTAAGATATCAATCATCGCTCATTACCTCCTTCCGCCTTCGGTGCCGGGATCGCCGGTTTTTTCCTTTTTCTCTCTTTCAGGAAATCAAACAGCGTCTCCATGGTGGCAATGATAATAAAAATTGCGGTAATGGTATCCACCAGGCCTTTGGGAATACCGGTAGCCTGCTGCATTCCCATTGCACCTGATTTCAGTACGGCCAGGAAGAATGCCATAAAGGGAGTTGCCACTACATTACTCTTTACAATCAGGGCTGCCAGCATGCCATTGCTGCCCAGATTCATTGCAAAATTGTTCAGGAAATAGCCGTAAACCCCCAGTACTTCAATGGCCCCTGCAATCCCTCCCAGAATTCCGGAAATCACCATGGCTTTGATAAAGATGCCTTTGGAATTGATTCCCACGTAATCAGCCGTATTGGGATTGGTTCCCACCATGCGGAACTTGTAGCCCATATTGGTGCGGTACAGCATGAAAATCACTGCCAGTACCAGCGCTATTGCAATAAAAATCCCTACATTCAAACTGCTGGGCTTTAAGATCTGAGGCAGCCTCACTGCCACATCCGGAGACTGGGGATTGGCAGACCCTGCAGACATGGGGCCTGATACCAGGTAAGAAGTAATATACAAGGCCACAGAGTTCATTAAAATAGTAGTACACACTTCATTGACATTGTAATACGCCCTCAAAACTGCCGGAATCAGCGCCCACAGCCCTGCCACTACCATAGCTCCTGCAAAGCAGGCCAGAAGAAGCAGAGGCTTTGGAAGGAACGTCCACTTGTAGCCAATGTAGGCCGCCGTAATGCCTCCCAGGAATACCTCGCCTTCCACGCCTACGTTGAATGCTCCCACCTGAGCTGCAACTACAAAGGCGCAGGAGGTAAGCAAAAGCGGAGTAAAGCTGGCCAGGGTAGTACCCAGATTTAACTTTCCAACAAACGCCCCCTTAAGCAATGCTGTGTATGCAGTAATGGGACTCTCTCCAATCGCAACGATCAAAACCGCTCCGATGAGAAATGTAAGCAGCATTGTGAGCAGGATTCTGATAAAACCGTCTTTAAATTTGCTCATTTCTCTACCCCTTCCTTCCCTGCACTTCTTCCGCCCATCATCAGCAGTCCCAAAGAACTCTCATTTGCTTCAGAAGCCATCATCTCCCCTGTGATCCTGCCTTCGCACATAACAATGATGCGGTCTGAAAGCGCCATGATTTCTTCTAACTCCGCTGAGATCAGCAAAACACCGCAGCCTTCCTGCTTTGCCTTCTCCAGCGTGTTCCGGATGATCTCGATGGCTCCGATATCCACACCTCTGGTAGGCTGAGACGCTACCAGAAGTTTCGTGTGCTGGGAAACCTCTCTGGCCACCACTACTTTCTGTGCGTTTCCTCCGGAAAGAGAGGAAGTGGGCAGCTTGGGATCCGTGGGACGGATGTCAAAGGCCCTGATCATTTCATTGGCAAACACTTCCTGCGCCTTTCCGTTTAACAGACCATGCCTGGTATATTTTGGATCATCAATGGTCACAGAAACCAGATTTTCCTGAATAGTCATGGCCCGGTCCAGACCGGTTTTATTCCGATCCTCCGGAATATGGGCCAGTCCTGCCTTTCGAATCCCTCTTGGCTTTTTATTGGTCACATCCTGTCCGCATACAAAAACCTTGCCTTTTTCCACCTTCCTCAGTCCGGTGATGGCTTCCACCAGCTCGCTCTGGCCATTTCCGTCAATACCGGCAATGCCCACAATCTCCCCTTCCCGCACCTGGAAAGAGATGCCCCGGATCTTGGAAGTCTCTTTCTGGCTGGGAATCCACACATCCTGCACATCCAGAATCACTGCTCCGGCCTTGTCATAATTCTTCTCAATATTCAGGAATACTTCCCGCCCGATCATCCGCTTTGTCAGATCCTTAGGAGAGGTATCTTTTTTGTCCACCGTCCCCATATACTGCCCCTGGCGCATTACCGTAATGCGGTCGGAAATCTCCATCACCTCATCCAGCTTATGGGAAATAAATACAATGGATCTCCCTGAATTTTTCAGATTGTTCAGAATGATAAAAAGATTCTGAGCTTCCTGAGGCGTCAGCACTGCAGTGGGTTCATCCAGAATAATGGTATCCGCCCCCCGCATCAGGATCTTTATAATCTCCACTCTCTGGGCCTCTCCCACAGAAATCTGATTTACCTTCCGGTCAAGAGAAACCTCCATCTGATATTCATCAATGTATTTCTGTACCTCTTTTCTCGCCTTATCAAAATCAATCTTCAATCCTTTTTTCGGTTCAAAACCAAGGATAATATTTTCCAGTACCGACAGCCCCCCCACCAGCATAAATTCCTGGTGAACCATTCCAATACCGTGCTCAATGGCTGTCTTTGGCGTTAAGGCGGATACTGTTTCTCCCTTGATGATAACGCTGCCGCTGTCAATGGGATACATTCCGTACAGCAGCTTCATCATGGTTGACTTTCCCGCTCCGTTTTCCCCGATCAGAGAATGGATCTCCCCCTTTTTCAGAGTAAATTCTCCATTCTTAACCGCCTGAACAGTTCCGAAGGTCTTGACAATGTCATGCATTTCTACTACATAATCGCTCATTGTTTTTACCTCTTTGTCTGAATTATAAGTCGAACAAGCCGCTGTGCCACCTTCGCAGCACAGCGGCTTGTTTTTTTCAAGCTTCTTTTTGTTTATTCATTCAGCAATTATGCTTCCGGTCCAAATCCTTCGTAGTTTTCTACCACGATCTCACCGTCAATGATCTGCTGACTCAGCTCTTCCACTTTATCCACAATGTCCTGTGGGAACTGATCGCCCAGAGCTTCCTTCATAACAGAGAAATCCGTCAGGCTCACACCGCCCAGAGACAGGTCAAGGTACTGTGTGCTTCCGCCTTCAAAAGTACCGTCAACAACAGACTGAATTACCAGATAGCATGCATTGTCCACACGTTTTACCATGGAAGTAAGAACGCTGCCCGGCTGATCATTATCCTGATTCAAATCAACGCCGATGGCATATTTTCCAGCCTCTGCTGCAGCCTCCAGGACACCTGCGCCAGTACCGGATGCCACGTTCATAACAATATCTGCTCCCTGGTCATACTGTGCCAGCGTCAGCTCTTTGCCCTTCAGCGGGTTGGACCATTCGCCTGCAAAGGCCTGCAGGATCTGAATATCCGGATCAATGTACTTTGCACCCTGCTCATAACCAACATAGAAGTCATGAAGCACCGGAATGTCCATGCCGCCTACCCATCCGATGATGTGGTCCTCATTGACGCCTTCAATGTCTGTTTTCTGTGTAAACATAGCCGCAGCAGCGCCTGCCAGGAAAGATCCCTGATTCTGCGCAAAGCTGATGGATTCTACATTGGGAAGATCAATGGTGGTATCAATCACCGCAAATTTGGTATCCGGGTAACTGGGGCCATACTCTGTGATGAAATCAGCAATATTGGAGGATGCGCCAATGATCAGGTCATAATCATCTTCACATGCAGCCAGCAGATTTGCTTTCCATTCATCTGCAGTTGCGCCTTCGAGGCTCTTTAATTCAATTCCGAAGTCTTCCACAGCCCTCTGTGCGCCTTCATTGCAGGAGTCATTGTAGCTCTTGTCTCCAAGGGTTCCTGTGTAAACGATACACACGCGGATCGGCTCGTCAGAAGCTGCTTCTTCTGCCATAACAGCCATTCCACCCATGCTCAACGCCATTGCCGCTGCCATTGATACTGCAATAAGTTTTTTCATGTCACTCATCCTCCTTTTTTGTTTTCCACCTTTGACGAAACATATAATCTAGTAATTATCATGTTAACACTTTTGTCTAAATTTAACAAGTATTTTTTATGTATATCTGTAAATATTTTAAAAACTGTTTAGTTTTTTTACTATAATGTCTCTATTTTTATATGTGTTATACATATTCTGCATGATGCACCTTACAGATGCCTAAATTTTTCATTTCTCTGCAGCAGTTCCCTGCATCACATAGCTACCGTTTCATCTCATATTTTTCCTTCAAAATACGATTAATCTCTTTCAGGGGCAGGGGACGATAAAAGTAATATCCCTGAATATAGTCGCATCCAATATCCCGGAGCATCTCTGCCTGAGCCTTCGTCTCAGCGCCCTCGCAAAGAACTCTCATATCCAGATTATGCACCAGAGCCGTGATACCCCGCAACAGGGCAGCTCCACGCAGCGTGACAGCCGAATTCAGAATGGAACGGTCAATCTTCACTACATCGATGGGATAATCCCGCAGATCGGCAAAAGAGGTATAGCCGCTTCCGGCATCATCCAGCGCAATGCGAAAGCCCATGTCCTTACAGCGGGAGATGTTGTCAAAGGCTACCTGCTTATTGGTTTCCACCGCATCCTCTGTGATCTCCATGACCAGAAGGTCATGGTCAAAGCAAAACCTTTTCGAAATATTCTCAACGCGAGGAACAAAAGATGCTCTGCCGATCGTGATTCTGGAAAAGTTGCAGGAAAGATACAGACGGCGCCCTTCCTTCTTCCATTGCTCCAGCTGACGGCAAGCCTCTTCGAAAATATAGAAGTCCAGCTCGGTGATCGTTCCCTCAGCTTCCATCAGCTCGATGTACCTTCCGGGAAACAGAAGTCCCTTCTGGGGATGCTCCCACCGGGAGACCGCTTCCCCTCCGCAGATCTCGCCATCCTTTCCTCGGACAACAAGCTGAAGAAACATATGGAATTCCCGGTTTTGCAAAGCATCCAGCGTCTGTTTTTTCAATTGAAGCTGTTCATTTTCCCGCCTCAGATATTCTGTCCGGGCAAATGCAAAGGGGATGTCCTTACTGATGGCCTGACGATAGCCCTGACGGGCGTTAAATAAAGCGGTTTCACAGTTTCGGTCTGAAGACTGAAGCTTATAAATTCCCGCGCGGAAAAGTGGCCGATAATCCTTTTTATAACGATCCGTATACTGATTCAGCCGTTCCAGCAGCTGCGTAATCCAGGTTTGAATCTCCTGTTCGCTGCTGCCGGGGCGGGCTACCGCAAAACCGCCGCCGCTGACTCTGGCAATAACTTCATTGTCTCTGGTACTCAACTGCAATTCATTGGCTGCAAATCGCAGTTGTTCCTCTGCAGCACTCTCGCCATAATACTGATTCACACGCACAATATCAAAACCAATATAGGCGACACAATAAAGATTCCGGTACTGATCGGAGATAAACTTCTCAAAAAATTCAATGAAATAGTTTTTGTTCCAAATATCCGTGAGGGAATCGATGCGCTCGTCCTGAACCGATGTTTTTCGATAACGCCGCAGCCTGACTGCCAGTATGATATTCAGAACCAATAAAACAGCCGCCGCTGTCGCCGTAATGAACACCCAGGAGAACTGCGGTTCCGATTCATGCTCCATCAAAAACTGAACGGAAATTCCTGCAATCTCCTGTGAAGTCAGCTCAGTCAAAGCCTTTTCTACACAGGAAATCAGTTCCTCATCTGCAATTTGGGTAAAAGCCAGACAGACATTGATAGAGCCATCTGCCGCAGGGATGGAAAGCATCGAGGCGCTGACCTGCAATCCGTCCTCTTGAATCCAGCTGTCATCTGTTCTGCAGCCGGAAATCAATTCCACCTGCTTATTTTCCGCAAGGAACCGCCGTTTATCATCCCTGCCGGACTCCACATAGGTAAATTTCAGCCCTGTTTTTTGGGCGACTTGCTCCAGCAATTCAGGAAGAATCCCCCTATAGGACTGACTTTCCTCATCGTAATACTCCACAGGATACCAGTTCGGATTTCCCGCTACATAGACAGTATCCCCGCTTCCTGTGGGTTCTGGGGTAAAAAACACTGCCGCTGCCCTGACAGGAAAGAACAGCAGTGTGCACAGCGGGACAATCAGGAGAGCCGTCCTTTTAAAATTTCTGCCGTATGCCTTGAACTTGGAAATATCATTGCCTGCGCCGGCTTTTACATAGCCAGACAGGTTGATTGAAAAGAAACTTGCCATCTCGCTTTCTCCTTAATTGAATTTCTGCCGCTCAATACGCCCCCACTGCATCTTTTTCCTGCGGTACCCCCGGAACGCAGTAGTTCTTACGAACGCCATTATAAAACGCAGACAGGTAACCTCAAACAGACACAACAGAACAGCCTTCAGTCCATCGGTAAACGAAACTTTCAGGTCGATGGTCTGGATGCGGGAGAAAAATGCTGTCAAGGACAGCACAGATCCAAACACCGCATAGACCAGGTAAAACAGAACCATAAATGGAAGGTTTATGAGATCCACAAAAAATGCCAGAATCATCGTCAGTACGCCAAACAGCTCGATATAGGGCGAGAGCAATTCATACAACAGAAAATACAGGTAGGAAATCAGGCTCACCGGCCCGTAGCGCAGGTTAGCAAACAGGCTGCGATGCTTTATCATACTCTGGAACAATCCAATATGCCACCGGTGCCGCTGCGTACACAGATCCTTCAGCCGCTCCGGTACCTGAGTCCAACAGATTGCACCGGTAGCATAACGGATACGGTAAGGCAGCTCATTGGCCAGACAGAACTCGTGCATCTTCACAACCAGTTCCATGTCCTCACCCATGGTAGACCGGTCGTAGCCGCCGCAGGCGATGACCAGATCTTTTTTAAACAGGCCAAAGGCTCCGGAGATAATGAGAGATCCGTTGAACTTGTCAAAGAGGATTCTGGCAGCAAGAAACGAGCGGTCATATTCCAGCACCTGCATGCAGGCCAGAATGCTGCGGGGTAATTGATATTCGACTACCCGTCCGTTTTTCAGCTTCACACCATTGCAGGGACGAACACTGCCCCCCACAGCGATCACATGATCGTCCTCCAGCACCGGACGAACGATCTCCCGCAGGGAATCGTACTGCAAAACAGAATCTGCATCCATGCAGATGAAGTAGGGGTACCGGGAGATATTGATCCCCATATTGAGGGCATCTGCCTTACCACCGTTTTTCTTACGCACCAGAGTCAACGGAACCTTCTGATCCATAGCAACATAGATAAATTCTTCAGGCTGACAGCCCACCTGCCGTCGGATCGGCTGACGGATCGGGTACATATGAAAAGCATCAATGAGCACCTGCGAGGTGCTGTCCTGAGATCCATCATCTACAACCACGATCTCATAAGTCTTGTAGTCCAACGCCAGCAGAGAGCGTACCGTATCCACCACGGTCAGTTCTTCATTATAGGCCGGGACAATGACGGTCACTGGCACATAATAGTTCTTTTCCAGTACATTTTTCAACTGTGCCTGCTGTCTGGTTCGATACAGTGTCGAAGCACCGATCACCACTGCCAAAAACAAAAAAGTGGAATACCCGATCAGGTAAAGGACAAAAAAAATGTTGACACCGTTTAAAAAAACTTTGATCGCATCCATAAGTCCATCCATCATACCGGCACCGCCTCCTGTTCTTTCTTTGCCTGCTGAAGATCCATCTGATATTGCAGAATCTCGCGTGCGTAACGATCTCTGCCATCCATTACGTCACCAAGATCCTCATAAGTCAGATGAAAAGACTCCAGTGACCTGGAGGCATTAAAGCGGATATACCAGCTGGAATGATTCATGGCCCGTTTCAGGGCCAGCACAGTGCGCTCTCCAGGATAAGAGGCAAGAGCAGTTGCACAGATAGCGGCATACTCCCAGCGATGATTTCCCGGATGCTCTAAAAAAGTCAGTAAGATGGGATAAGCTCTCATGTCTGGATGCTTCCCAAAATAACGAATACAGGAGAATCGCAGTTCATCATCTCGATCTTCATCAGATAACAGGGGAAGAATTTCATCGTTCCATACCGTACCGCTAAATCGGATATAATCCAGTATCACCACCTGCATGGAGACAGAGAAGGCTTCAAATTGTTTCCATAGCATTTGGGCAAGCTGCTGATGATTTCCGGTAAAGGTCAAAAGACCGTCCGTCAGCAGCTTTGCATGGTGAAAATATCCGTTCTCATCCACCCGCCGCAAAGCACGGACAACGCAGCCGCAATCGCCGGTGCTGTAAATGGTTTGCAGAGCATTTTCCCGGCAATAAAGGCTGGGCTCCTCCAAAAGCCTCATCATAAGTTCCATAATCAGCGGCACTGCCCTGCCGGACAGGATCCGGTACTTACAAAGCACATAAGCAAAATAGGCCTGCTGCATGGAACCGTGGTAACGATTCTCCGCTGCCACCTGGGTAAAGACTGGTCGAATTTTTTTTATGTATACCCAGGTCGGCTCTGGCGTCTGATGAAGGAGCCTGTCCAGCGTTTCATCAAATGCCATCAGATTGCCGATCCGGCGAAGTTTTCGGCAAAGAAATTTCTGATGATCTTCTGATACCAAGCCACCGGCCTGAATCAATTGGATCTGCTCTTTGATATCATCAGCCAAACGGGTACTGCGGCGTTTCAGCAAACGGTCCTGCCGGCGGAACACAACGATACAAACGCAGTTAAAGACAATCATCGCCAAACAGATGGCCAGATACGCATAAATCAAAGTTTCCACATTCACGCCTGTATCACCTCATTTCTCTGGCGTGGTCCAAAGGTCCTGAAGAATATAATAGGAACGTTTGAGCCGCTCATGGCTGGTCACATCGTTGCCCCAGCCTTCCAGCGGCAGAGAAGAAAGGTGGATACGTCCCTTTGTGTTCTCTGTACCTACGCCCACATACATGGTATCAATTATCTGATATGCCACCCCATAATTTCCATCATAATAATCGTCGTGGATCTCCATCCGGGAAGGATCGGCAAAGTTCAGTAATTGCCAGGGCAGTCTCACCTCAATATTATCTCCGACACAAATAAAATCTGCCAGAGAATTGAAATCAGGACTGTCCGGATTCGCATTGCCGTAGGTCAGATAGCCGGTTTCAAACGCCTCTGAACGGGTAATATACTCGCCCGATTCATCTAAAAGCTCCAAATTCAAAATCATATCAATCGGCTCAAATAAAGGTGAGTTTTTCTCCGGCTGGTTTGCCTTTACGTAGGTATCAAACCCTCTGACATTTTGCGCATAGGTAGACCGCAATGCGTCATACCGCTCCTGCACCAGCAGGCGGCTGCTTATCGTCCCATCCAGCACCAGCAGGAAATCTGCCGCCCTGTCAAAGAGCAGACCGTTATTTTCACAATAGCTGCTGCCTGTTTTCTGCGTGGTGTCGATGGGCAAATAGATCGGTTCTTCTCCAAAGGAAAGACCGTCTTTGTGAATGCGCAGATAGAGGAACTTTTCGTCATATTTCACGGAAACGGACAGTCCTTCCTGCTCTGCCACCAGATCATCTTCTGCCCATTCGGAGACATCACCATCTACATAACAGACCGACAGCTCTTTGCCTGGATCAAAAGACAACAGTCCGAAATACTGCTCGTTTGTCTGGTAGTCAGACCAATAGGGAGTCCGCTTCAGATCCACAGCATACATGGTATTCCAGGTACGCTTAAACCATTCATCCTGCCAAGAGAAAACACAGCCGCCGTTACAGCCGGATGCTTTAATATCCATCCAGCAGTCCACCAGCGCCTGTCCCTGCTCCTGTTCGGACATATTTCCCTGATTGCGGTTCGTGTTTTTATCCCGGTGCGCCATCCCCCGGCCGGTGGACACCCCAAACTCTGAAATCACCACAGGCATCGTGTGGTGGTTCGTGAGCATTTGCAGATAAGCCCGGTAAGTGTTGTGCTTCCCATCTGCCAGTGCATAATCTTCGGCCTTTAAACCATAAGCACTCCAGTCTGTCACATGATCCATATAATCCGGGTAGTATGGATAAACATGGTAGGAAGCGAACTGACCTGCCAGAAACTTCTCTGTTCCTTTAATATGCTCTACATCCACCTGAGCACACTTCATAAAAAAGTTGGCCACCACTTCCGGATAGGTAAAAGGATCCGTAGTCGGCCAGTTTGAAAAAGCAATAAGCCGCTGCTGCTTATATCGTTTTGATTCATACTCAATGATTTGATTGCCCACCTGTGTAAGCATTACCTCAAAAGGGGTTGCCTCCGGTGTCGAGAAGAGATATTCCCCTTGATAAGAAATATCTGATGCAGAATATTTTTTGTCTGTGTAAGCGACCGTCACATCTTCCCATTCCACCCCGAGAATGTAGCCGATAACCCAGGGAGAGATATCCCGGCGGTAAAAACCGGAGCCTGCGCTGGCCATTCGGCCGAGGGATATCTTCTTGTTACCATGAATCACATCCACCACAGTACGGCAATCATCCAGAAGTGCTCCCAGAAATTGATCGTCATAGGCATCCCGGTGGGAATACTGAACATAATCATTGACCCAGACTCCATGGAGCAGGTAAAGGGGATCGTTTCTATCTTTGTTGTATTCATAAAATGCCTCATAGAAGTCGTCCGCCTGAACCGTATAGACACGTACCACATTGGCTCCCATTTCCTGTATCTGTTCAAACCAGCGAAGATAAGTCTCTTTATCAATGGCAAAATCCGTAGACCATTCTCCGGGAATGCCCGGTCCCATATTCACACCCCGAATTTCAAACTCCTCTTCCCCTTCCGGGGTCAACTGCAGGATGCGTTCTCCCTTAATCTTCATAAATGTAGTGACTTCCTCATTCGGGTGCAGATCTATGTACCAGCCCAGCCGATAGTGGGCATAGTCCCAACCAATGTACAGCACCACAAGAGCAGCCACCGCAATAATAAATTTTTTCATAGGCCGCTCCTCCCTCTGTCAATTTGCATTCTCATTGAACTTCTTTACTTTGGATTCAGCCGAATATTGCTTCAGGGTATCAATGTTTTTATCCATCCATGGAATACGGCGGGAAAGAAAATCTTTTGTTTGATCAACCGCTTCCTCAAAACTACGGGGATTCCTCTCTGTCGGAAGCAGCAAATCGTATTGCTTTTGAAAGGTATAACCCCAGACAGAATAATTTCGGTCAATGGCATCCCCCAGATAAGCTACGGTGCTGTCAATATAATCAAAAAGATAATCTTCGGAAAAATAGGTCTCCCGCAGCTGCCAGTATCGGTTAATCAGAGCGTTTACAAAATCCTCATCCTTCATCATCATGACATACCACAGACAATACTGCATCTGAAAGGCCATGGGTTCTGTCTGTATTTTATCGTAATTGTCACAGGCAGAATTCATGTCCCACAGGCATGTATGGAACTTGCCGCTGGTATCTTTATAAAGGTATGTGGAAAGCCAGCCTGCATCATAATTGCAGGTCAATTCATTGATAAGAAAATAGTCAATAAAAGATTGCGTATCAATCATGGATGGATAACCATAGCTTTCGCTGTCATAATCGTAAGAGTACAGCGCTTTTTCAAAATCAGAAAAATCCTGGCTGATCGCCTGCCGAATCTCCGGTGTCATGTTGCTTCTGCCGGGATAAACGATATCCATCTGATATTTTGTCCGCTTGGTGTAATAGGTGAATTGATCAGTCAACTGATTATTGGATGGCGGGCGGTCTCCGTTCAGCTGAAGCAGATAGCCGCTGAAGGTATTCTGCTTGGCATTCACAGTCAATGGCAAACGGGCTCCGTTGTCCCCTGCAGTGACCTTCTCTGTCATCACATAGACGCCCTGGTATTCTCCATTGAGCATCACTTCGCAAAACCGGACATTCGGGGCATAATCCATAATCTCACCGCCAATGTTATACCACATATAGTTGCGCAGCAAAGTCTTGTCAAGATAGGGGCCGTAGAGAACCCATTCATGATGGGCATCCATGCCCATCACTTTCTGAGGATTGTTCATGCCATCCTCTGTCACCAGACGGACGGCATAGCTTGGCTTATCAAAAGAGCGGGAAGAATTTCCTCTCACGTGAATGGTGATGTCAGAACTGAGTGTGGGGGGATCTTCCGGATGGTTATATTCCAACTCATGATCCACAATATCCATATGCGCAGAAATAGACTCTCCACCATCGGCTGCAGTCGTGTAATATTCGGTTCCATCCGCCCGATAAACTGCCCGACCCGGTATCTCCACGCCATTTGTTTCGATTTCAACCAACGGCAGATGCGTAAAAAATCCGTCCCCCTTCGTTTCCTCCGCCTTCACCCGGGCCTCCAGATGCTGGTGATACCGAGAAGATGACCATCCGCTTTCTAAAAGCGGCGCTGCCAATGACAGAGCAATGGCACACAGAAACAGAAACGCGCCCCAAAGTTTGTATTTCATTGCCCTGCCTCCTTATGAATCAGTTGGAAATTTCATCATTCTGCATAACAAAATTTACATACTCTACCGACTCAATGGCATAAAACGCATCACTGAGTTCCGGATTTTTCTTTCTTGTTCTGTTCAGTACCCCTTCTGAAATCTCATAGATCATTTCCACCATATCAGGTGTGGTGTTCTTTGTCCGCAGGCGGGCCTTGCGTTCAAACGCCTGGAATACCAGAGCTTCCACCTTCAGCTCTGAACGGCGGGCACATCGGATAATCACCAGGATTCGGCTGTCGTTTCTGACCAGTCCAAACAGAACCAGCACCAAAAAAACTGCCGCGCTGCCCGTTGCCGCAACGAAAAAGCTGCCCACACCACAGCAGATGCCCACGATAATAGCCCAGAACAAATACATGGTATCTCTGGAATCCTTGATAGCAGTACGGAAACGGACGATGGACAAAGCGCCTACCATACCCAGAGACAGCGCAATGTTATTGCCGATGACAATCATTACCGTTTCGGTGAGAACCGCCAGCATCACAAGGCTTACATTAAATTTTCGACTGTAAATCGTTCCCCGATGAGCAATTGCATAGGAAATAAAAATCAGAAAACCCAGCAGCAGAGTTGCAATGACCCGGGTAATGATCTGTTCAATACTCAAATCTCCCTGCTCCTGCAAAAGTTGTAGTAAATTATTTTTCATAGCCTCTCCCTCATTATAGATGGTCATGATAACTGAGCTGACGGGCAAGAGTGTACTTGCTGACGGACAGCTCACTTTTTTCCAAATCACCCAGCATATCTTTAATATAGCTGAGTAAAAAACCATTGTATTTGACCTCCAGCACTGACTGACTTAGATCCATTACCGGAACCATCAGCAAATGCGGATCAAACAGCGCAAAACTACTTTGCGTTGCCTGGATCTTATAATCAAACGTAACACGGATATTGTTTTCCCTGGCAATAAAAGCCATTCGCTTGTACTCCACGATGGTGCGGGGACGGTAACAGTGGGTTTTCATCAGGGCGTAGCATTCGGCGGCAAAAGGCTCCGGGTACCGCAGCAGGGGAGCATAATCGCATTGAATCATTTTCAGGGCATCCTCCCGACTCATTCGCAAAGAACGCTTCCGCTGCTGTTCTCCCTGCTTCTGCTTCATCTCCAGAATGGCAAAATCACCATCCGGATCATAAAGACGCAGCCGCAGTTTTTTTCGCACTTCCAGGCCATAGGCTTTGTCGAATAAGTCACTGTCGTATTCCGTATCAAAGTAGAGGGAACGAATGCAGTACCCTTCTAAGCCATTGTGCGGATCCTCCTGGAGTATCTGCTGAAGCCTGTGTTTTTTTGCCATGAAATCTACCGTATGGATGAAAAATTTTCGTTCGTTTCTCAGGACCTGCTGCATAGCTTCACCTCGTATCCTTTACAAAAACAACGCTGCATCGTTTCTCTTTTGCTCGATAAAGAGCCTTGTCCGCCTGCTCAAACAACTCTTCAAAACTTGTTCCGTCATCAGGATAAAGGGAAATTCCCACGCTGTTGGTAAAGGAATACGCTTCGTATTCCACTTTGACCATTTGTTTTGCACGCGCCATAAGAAGATCCAGATTCTGAATATTGCGGACAAACACAATAAACTCATCTCCGCCAAAGCGCCCAACCATATCTGTATCACTGAAGATGTTTGAAAACTGACGGGCAGTAGCCGCAATTATCTGATCACCGCTTAAATGGCCATATGTATCGTTAAAGCGTTTGAAACTGTCAATGTCCGATAACAGTAACGCATGCTGCCCCTTTGGTTCCTCTTCTAACGCCTTTTTAATCAAAGCGATAGAAGTCGGCTTATTCCATAGTCCGGTAAACCCATCCAGGTTTGCTTTCTGCTCCAACTGCTCCCTCTGCCGCTGTATATCTGTAATGTCGGTAATAATGCCAATCATGCGCACCGGATGACCATCCTCCATAATAGGGGATACATCCATTTTGCACCAGATATACTGAGAGCCCTTTACTTTCACTCTGGCGGTATAGGAAACCGGATGTCCTGCTAAAATGATTTCAAACGCATTGGCGACGTTTTCTTCGTCATCCGGATGGAAAAAATAAGCAGCTACAGCCTTTTGATATTCTACAGGGTCAAGAGAACTGTAAGACCGAACGATTCGGAGGATCTCTTCTCCGGAAATACCGAAAATAGTCTCTGCATTTTCAAAAAATGTGTACAGCTGGCGCGTCAAATCGACTTCGTAGATACAGGTTTTTGCCACTTTCAGAGCTACTGTCAAACGGTTTTTATATTCGTTTCCTTCCCGGAACTGAATGGTATCCCTTGTTTCTACACGAGGGTTTGTCTTTGGTGCTGTCTGTGGGGGAAGCAAATCTGTCTTCTTCAATTCCGGACAATCTGAGCTGGCATACCATTCCTCAAAGTCAGCAGCTGGCATAGGCTTTGCATAGACGTAACCCTGAATCAGATCACAGCCGCATCTCCACAGCGGCTCAACCTGGTCAAAGGTTTCGATGCCTTCAGCAACCACGGACATCCCCAGGTCATGTGCCAGACGAATCAACTGTTGGATGACGATCCAGGATTTCTCGCTCCCACCCAGGAAAAATTGTCTGTCCAGCTTGACCGTCGTTACATTCAAATCCTTCAGCATGGTCAGTGAAGAATAGCCAAACCCAAAATCATCAATAGAGCAAAGCAGTCCCATCCCCCGCACTTTATTGATCATAGCAGCAACAAGGCTTACCTCCCGGCGCTCCAGCATCAGGGACTCTGTCAGCTCCAGCTCGATGAGATCATCAGGAATCTCATATTTTTCTTTGATAGCCTTAAAACGATCCAGAAAAGACAGGTCACTGGAAACCAGGTGGGCACGGGACAAATTGACAGACAGAGGAATTGCCCTGCCTTTTGACAGCCACTGTTTCATCAATTTGCAGGTTTCTTCAAACATATAGAAATCCAAATCACAGATTTTGCCGCTGTGCTCAAAGAGCGCAATAAAATCACCAGGATAGATCAGACCATAACCTGGATATTGCCAGCGAACCAGCACCTCGCCGCTGTTTGCCTGCTTTTGACCGGGACAAACCTTTGGCTGGATATAGAGCTTGAACTCATGGTTCCTAATTGCACGTTGGAAAGAATCCTCCAAAATATGCTCCTGCTCAATTTTCTTTCCAAGCGCATCATCATAAAATCGACACTCGCCAGGCCGTTCCTGATAAAGACTGGCTATTTTAGCCCGATCTGTCAACACCAGAAATTCATAATTTTGCTTTTCAACCAAATAGGCTCCTTGGGCAAAACTTGTCCTGTCCAATGCAATCTCTTTGGAAAGCTGAGATTCCAACTGATCAAATATCTTATCTAAGCGCTGACGAACGGCTGTTTCACTGGCACAGGAAAGCATAAGATAAAAGTGATCCCCGGAAGACCTGGCTACAAGCTCATTTTTCTCCAGACTTTCTTTCAAAATACGATAGATTTCCCTCAGCAGCTCATCACCATATGTAACACCGAACCGCTCATTAAAACGCTTAAAATTGTGAATATTCAGATAGATCATCGCGTAGCTGTTAAAAGGATTCGCCTGCATAACTCTGTCACCTTCCATCTGGAAGGCTAATAAATTGGATCCGGAAGTCAACGGATCCGTCAGCGCCACTGTCTGGATACGTTTCAGTGTACAGTGGTAAAACCACACGACGGCAATCAGAATCAGCAGCATCACCAAAGCGGTAATTCCTACGATCAGCACATAGCAGGTCATGAATATCTCTGTGCCGCGACTAAACAAGTCAGAAGGAATCAAGGTAAGCAGAAGCCAATCATTGATTCCTAGAAAATCATAACCCAGCATCACCGGTTCATTGTTGATGCTTTCAAACTGTGCAGTTCCGGATCGCTGTGCCCGAATATCTTCTAAAACCTTCTGAACCACTTTATCGTCCTTGCTGTTGAGATTTCCTTGAATAATATCCCCCAGCTTCTGGAAGGGAATTTTCTCTGTGGCAGAAACGACAACTGTACCCCGGCTGTCCACGATGCAGCTGATCCCCTGTTCTCTAAAATTGACATCCTGCAGCATTTTCTGAAGAGTGCTTTGGGTACGAACTCCAATCAGCAGTTTATCATTGCCATTTTCACGTATAATGGGGGCGGAGTAAAAGACTTCTTCATGCTGGGTGAAGAAAATTCGGGATTCCGTGAAAAGTTCGGGATTCTTCGCCAGATATTCTCCAAGACCAGCATGTTCTGCGTCAATCGGTATGGTAGAACCGTCCGAGTTGACCACGAAAATCTCCTCCATCTCCATATAACCGGCCTTCCGATCCAGCAATTCTTCAGAAAGCAAAAATTCCGGCATTCTAGAAAAAGTATCTGCCAAATCACGGATATACGTCTGCCGCATCTGCATTCGAGCGGAGATGTTGCTGGCCAGCTGAGCAGACACATCATCTGCATAGTTCTTTGTATTTTCCTCGATTTGCTGATGCAGTCCTTCGGTATTCGCCAGTATAGCTCCCATAATACCGATTAACAAAACTATAATAAATGCAATGGGAAACATATATTGAAACAAAATGTTTGTCTTTTGAAAAAGGATATGCTGTAATTTCTCTTTTATAGTATAACCCTTCTTTCCAATATCATAAGCCATGACCGTATGTAAAATAAAGATTTGGACTGCGAATCCATCTTTATGGCACACTTACACATACGTGCCACCGCATCATTCTATTTTTTCTATTAAACGTTCTGTCGTTTGTTCTAATACCTTATGAGATAAAAAACTTTTATCTGGAAATCTCTATCATTTTAATTATAACATTGTTTCTAACAAATTCAATGAAAAAGTGATGGTTCACTATATTTTAGTTTCTTTTGAGAAAAATACGCTCAAAATGATAGAATGATTGAAAAACTCTTAGCAACTACTCAAAAAGTTTTATTACCCATTTCTTGACAGTTCCATACAAAAGGCGGAAATAATACGGTAAAATACCCATTATTTCCGCCTAAATCTTTTTAAAATGTTAATTTCAAATATTCAGTGACCTTTTAAATTCCATTCACGCATAATAACACACATCATAAGATGATTAATAATCAGATGTAAATCTTCTACAAGCTGCATATTATCTGCCTTAACATGAAATGTAATATCTGTAATTTTAGATACTTCTCCCCCATCAAAACCAACCCAACCTATAGTAGTAGCTCCAATCTCCTTAGCATATTGAATAGCATTAATGACATTTTTACTGTTACCACTTCCACTGATTCCAATTACAACATCTTCAGGCTTCAATTTATTTTGTAATTGGAAAGAAAAAATGTCTTCATATCCAATATCATTCGCAATAGCAAGAAGTGTTGAAACATTATCATTTAAACAACAAACATGGAACTTTTTCTCTGTATATTCCGATATACCTTTATTAAAATCATTCTGCATATGAGAAGCCGTTGAACCACTTCCCCCATTTCCAAATACATATATCGTGGCCTCTTTTTCATATGCTGTAATCAAAGCATTCATTACTTGATTAATAACATCTGCATCCATCTTGTCAAGAAGTTCTTTTTCTTCTTCAATATATTTATTGATTGCTTCTCTGTAATCCATTTCTCTCCTTATCTTTTCGAAAGGGCAGCCGCAAAATCTTTCTTCTTTATTTTGCGATTGCCCCCTCTTCTACTTCATTCTTCTATTATCCATTTATTAAAATCATCCTAAGAATTCTTCCACATTTTCCGGTGTTACAAGCATACTGTCAATCTGAAGGCTTTCTGCTTCCTCACCATTAACGAGAGCCTCTACAATTTTAATCGCTTCTACTGCATAGCCTTCTTCGTCCTGCTTTACAGTAGCCCCAAGTCTTCCTTCTTTTACCGCCTGAAGCCCCCCTTCTGTTCCATCAATAGCAAATACAGATACCTGATCTTCCATTCCCGCCATCTCAATAGCTTCAACAGCTCCAAGTCCCATATCGTCATTTGCTGCAAGAATGACCTTAAGATCCGGATAAGCGACAAGCCAGTTCTGAGTAACTGTCATTGCTGTATCCTTAGACCACTCAGCAACCTCTGTCGCCACTAATTCAGCATCCTCTTTTTCTTCAACCGTATCTGTAAATGCTGCAACACGATTGTCTGAATGGAAGTTTCCTATAGGGCCGCTCAGAATAGCTACCTGTGCGCTATCAAGATACCCCTGCTCAACCGCATAGTCTGCCACTACTTCTCCCTGCTGATAAGGATCAGCATCCACATACCAACTTGCTCCATCATCTTCAATATGTCCTGTTGTAACAACTACATAAATACCTTTGTCAAGAGCTGCTTTCACAACTTCCACAGATGCTTCTGCATCTACCTGCTGGAATACAATCGCATCATAATCGGATGCCGTACACGTCTCAATTAAATCATTCTGTGTAGATGCTGTTCCCTCTGAGTCGTAGTAATCTACAACTAAATCTTCATACTCTTTTGCTGCCTTCTCAAATTCATCCCGAACCGACAAACAAAATGTATCCGTATAATCTTTACAAAGGAACGCTACTTTAAATGAATTTTCCTCTGCATAAGTACCCATGGATACTGCCATTGCCATTGCCGTAGTAAGTATTGCTGTGGTTGCTAATTTCTTCATGTTTCTTCCTCCTTTTATATCCCCTTTTTGGGGGTTCGTTACTTAATTATATTGATTACTCTTTTTTACCCTTTGTAAGGATATCTAGAATAACAGCTACCATTATGATCAAACCTGTGATGATCATTTGATAATAGGATTGAACTGATTTAAGGGTAAGAATATTTTTAATTACACCTATGATAATAGATCCAATAATACTTCCATAAATACTTCCCTGTCCTCCGGCAAGACTTGCACCTCCTATAACCGCAGCTGTAATTGCATCAAACTCCAGTCCTTCTGCCTCTGCGGGCTGTCCTGAATTCAAACGGGTCATAAATAATGCGCCTGCTATACCAACAAAAACTCCATGAATTAAATATGTTTTTATAATTGTCCATTGTGGACTAATCCCTGAAGCTCTGGCAGCCTCTTGGTTACCACCTACCGCATAAATGTGACGTCCTAAACGCATACGATTCAATACAAACCAAGTGATAATAATGCAAATCACCATAATGACAACAGAATACGGAATAATCCCTTTAATTCTTCCCTGTCCCAGTTTTGATATACTTCCAATATTATAAATAGGAGTACCGTTTGTATACAGGTAACATATTCCTCTTCCTGCTTTCATCATCGCTAGTGTCACAATAAATGCAGGCGCATTAAACTGAGTAATGATTATGCCAGACAACGCATTAATCAAAACACCTACAATAATGGCTGCCAGCATTGCTAAAATGCCTGCAGGAACTTCTGACATTCCGCCTTCAAAAAGATTTTTAAAAGTACCTACACATACACATCCAGTTAATGCAACAATTGCCCCACCCGACAAATCCGTCTGTCCTGCAATAATTAATAATGTGATGCCGCATGTTAAAATAGTCACAACAGCTATCTGTGATAGCAAATTGACAACATTTGCCTGTGAAAGAAACACTGGAGATAAAAACGTGCACACAATCAATAGCACAAACATAATTGCAGCCGTTCCATATTTGTTATAAAACTTAATCAGAGTATCTTTATTCATGTTTCTTTCCCCCCACTGCCATACTCATAATTGATTCTGGATTTGCTTCTTCTCTGGTTAATTCCCCAGCAACACGTCCCTGACGGATGATTATAACACGGTCACTCATGCCAAGAAGTTCTTCCATATCTGAATTTATCATTATAATTGCCATACCCTGATCCGTCATATCATTCATCATCTTATAGATTTCATATTTTGTTCCTACATCGATTCCCCTTGTTGGCTCATCCATAATTAAAATATTAGGCGCAACTGACATCCATTTTGCAATTACCACCTTTTGTTGATTTCCGCCTGACAAAGTACGAGTTTCCGTTGCAGAAGAAGGAGCTTTGATTGCCAGCCGTTTCATCATATCATCGACAATTTTCTTTTCTTTTTTCAGCGGTATGATGGATTTCTTAAACAAATGTTTCAATGCAACAATACTGGTATTTTCTTTTATATCTCTAAGTAAAATCAAACCAAAACGCCGTCTGTCCTCTGGAACCATTGCAATACCGTTTCTGATAGAATCATCTATACTTTTAATTTCAACTTTATTGCCATTAATATAAACTTCGCCACAATCCTTCGGGTCTAAACCGATTAAAGATCTAGCAATTTCTGTACGCCCTGCACCAACCAATCCTGATATTCCCAGAATCTCCCCCTTATGAACCTCAAAATTTACATTTTCAAACACCCCTTTCCGACTAAAGTTCTTAACTTTTAATAGTACTTCTCCTATTTCAGAATTTCTTGGAGGGTACACAGATTTCATCTCTCGCCCCACCATTTTTTCTATAAGAGAAGCTCTTGTATATGTCTCCGCCCTATCTGTTGAAATATGTTGCCCATCTCTAAATACAGAAATATAATCTGCTATTCTGAAAATTTCATCTAATTTATGAGATATAAAAATAATAGTAATTCCTTGTCTTTTTAATTCAAAAATTTTATTCAGAAGAAAATCAACTTCTTTCTCTGTTAAGGAGGATGTTGGTTCATCCATTAAAATTATTTTTGCATTACATGATATTGCTTTTACAATTTCAATCATTTGAGCTTCTGCCAGAGATAAATCTCCCATTTTTTTCTTTAAATCATAATTTAATCCCTGCTCTTGTAAAAATTTTTTTGCGTCGTGATACATTTTTTCATCGTCTAATGTAATTTTATTCTTTTTATAAATTTCACGGCCAAGATACATATTTTCTACTACTGTCATATTTCTTACAATATTAAGTTCTTGATGTATCATTGCAATTCCCTGCATACGCGCTTGAGAACTGCCTTTTGGTGCCCAGGGTTTATGATCGAATATAATATTTCCTCTTTCTGGCTTATACAATCCGTTGATAACTTTCATCAAGGTAGATTTTCCTGCACCATTTTCACCTACAATACAATGTATGGTTCCTCTTAGTATTTGAAAAGAAATATTATCCAATGCTTTAACACCCGGAAATTCTTTGGAAATTCCATTAAATTCAAGGATAGCATCCTCATTTGTAACTTCTCCCATTCAGACCCCCCCTGCCATCTATTATTGAAGTGCGGTTAAAAGAAGCGTACCAACTAATACTACATCCTCATCCAGACTGCTTTTTACTATTTGATATCTTCCCTTATTATTCTTGTATACATATTTGTCTACATATTTTCTGATCCGTTTTATCAATGGGTCTCCTATTAACGACACCCCTCCTCCAATCGCTATTATCTCCGGGCTATAAAAACAGATCATATTACATAATGCAATCGAAAAATATTCTGCTTCTTCCTCTAAAATGCGGAGACAATAAGCATCACCAGCTTCAACACCTTTTGCCCATAATTCGCATGTAATATTATCTCTATCGCGATTACAAAATTCCCATAGCAAAGATTCCTCTGGGATTGTATCGTCTTTCCTTATCTTTTCTTGTATTGCCCATCCGGAACAAATTCTCTCAATATGATTAAATTTGTATATAGAATCTCCTTTATAATTGGGATCATACATATAACTTTGTCCGAATTCCGCAGCTCCAAATCCCTGTCCGTCAAAAAGTTTTCCATTAATAACAACGCCGCCGCCAACACCACTTCCAATATTTGTATAAAAGAAAATATTGCTTCCTTTTCCTGCTCCATTACAATATTCTCCCCAGGCTGCTGCACTGCTGTCATTAAATAAATATGTAGGTATTCCTGTTCTCTCTTCAAAAAACTTTGTTAATGGAAAATTTTCCCATCCTTCAATTTGTGCGGACCATATTGCTGTACCTGTAGATGTTTCAACCGGTCCTCCAAATCCTATCCCAATTCTCCAGATTTCACCTCCCATTTCAGAAGCCTTTTTAATAATAATAGGCAAGGCTTTCATTACCTGTTCCAATATTCCTTTATAAGCCTTTTCTTTTTCAACCTTTGTTCTATATCTGTAAAGAATTTCACCGCTTGTTGTACCAATAACTAATTGTATTTTCGTACCTCCTGTTTCTATTGCAAGAATATATTTTTTCATATCCATTTTCCTCTTGACTAATTTGTTGGTGATACCTTCGCTTCAATATTTTCTCCTAAAATATGAGCTATGATCATATGCAGCTCTTCCACTCTTGTTACTTCATCAGAATCTACAGGTAGCCAAATATCTGAAATATCTTTCATTTTTCCACCTTCTCGCCCGGTTATACCTACAGTAATAATTTCCATCTCTTTTGCCTTCTCCAGTGCAATAACACAGTTCTTCGAATTCCCACTTGTACTAAATGCCCAAATTACATCTCCTTTTTTTCCAAACGCCTCTAATTGTTTTGCGAAAACTTTTTCAAATCCATAATCATTTGTTAATGACGTTATAGTACTGACATTATCTGTTAAAGACATTATTTTATAGGGATCCCTTTTCCAATTCTTCATATGACATAAAAGATCATTTGCTATATGAGAAGATGTGGCTGCACTCCCTCCATTTCCACATACAAAAATACAATTATTATTCATAATAGCTTTTGCTGAAATATCTATACATTTTTCCACAGGATCAATAAATTTTGAATCCTTTGTTTCCAGACTTTTTATCAAACGCTCTATAATTGATTTGTATGATACATCCATAATGAACTCTCCCATCTTATTCGAATGTGTTATTCTATTTGTTCGCATATATTATATCTAAAATATAGTATTATTTTTATAATTTGTCAATATTATTCGCCATTATATGCACTTTTTTATTTATAATATACAAAATATCTTATTCGATTTTGTTTATCTTTTCAAATAAGTTAGTTCTTCTCGTTTTATTTATTTAACTTATTGCTTTTTTGTAAAATCTTTAATATAATAATTACACATATATCTTTTCAAATATATTTCATTAGCTGCATATAGGGAAAAAAACATGGGAAGTACAAGTAAAAAGTTTCATCATATGTATGAAGATTTGAAATTAAAAATTGAAGGCCACTATTATCAACCGGAAGATAAATTGCCCTCTGAATCTGAATTTATGAAATTATATGATGTCAGCAGATATACTGCAAGAAAAGTTCTGACTCAATTAGAAAAAGAAGACTTAATATCAAAAATTCAAGGAAGAGGGTGTTTTGTTCAATCACGCCCTCTGACAACCCAAATAACATCATCCTCTACCCAAATTATTCTAATTGCATCCAGAGCAGAACAATTTTACTTTTCTCAAAGTATAAGCGGTATAGAAAAAGCCTTACAAAACTCCGGATATACATTAACAATTAAACTATCCAATTATAATGCTTCTGTAGAAGCCGAACAATTATATGAAGCATTTAAAGGAAATTATGCCGGTATTTTGTTATTTCCTTCTGACAGCGGTTACATATATACAAATCAATATCTGTACCGTTATATAGAAAGCCGGAAAATTCCCTGTATCTCTCTCGGGAATGTGATCCCTTTTGTCAACATTCCAAGCGTAATTACAGATGACTATATTGGAGGAAAATTAGCTGCAGAATGTCTTATTAAAAATGGTCACTCATCCGTTGCGTGTCTGATGAATCGTGAAGAGTACTCCGGTTGCATGAGATATGCAGGTTTTATCGAAGGCTTAAGAACCTCTAACACGATTATTAAAAATGATTTTATCTATTGGTTTGGGCATTCTCAAAAAGATTCCATTTTTCAAGCACCTAAATGTAACGATCTTTTAAAAATTGCTGAAAAAGTCACTGCCTTTTTTTGCTTTAACGACAGTGCTGCCGTAAACCTCTATAAATTGTTAAAAGAACATGGCTACCGCATTCCCGATGATATTTCTATCATTGGATATGACGATTCTTTTTTATGCGAAACGAATCCACTTCCTCTTACTTCTCTTCATCAGGATCCGGAATATGCTGGATTTGTTGCTGCACAAAATCTACTTCGTTTAATAAATGACCCTAAATTTGATTGCAACAAAACCTTTCTTCCTTATCTGGTGGAACGAAAATCTGTTATGAATCTTAAATAAAAATGTCAGCGTTCAGTCTTTAAAAATTATTGAACGCTGACATTTTTTCTAGATATATTCACTTTTCCTTCATATTTAACACCACGATCTCACTGTTGCTCCCTATACGCATAGGCATTTGAAAGTATCCGGCTCCGGAAGAAACAACGCTCTGGGTACATCCATCCTGATAATGTCCGTAATATCCCTGTTTTCCATAGGCCAGCTTTGTAAAAACATTGGCTGGAAAAAACTGCCCTTTATGAGTGTGTCCGCACAAAACTAAGTCGACTTTATTTTCTGCCGCCTCTTTGATTCCCAGTGGATTATGATCCGCCACAATCCTTGACTTTGCATTCTCTGAAGATCTTTCGCTCTCTGTATCCTTCAGAATATCCCTCAACTGCATTCGCGCTGGATTTGTTGTCACATCATCCCTTCCCACCAATACAAAATCCTCTGTCTCCGCCCTGTCATCAACCAGTAATTTTATCTGTGCATCTTTGTAAAAATCCCTGATTTCCTTTTCACTGGACTTTGGATCATGATTTCCTAAAACCGCAAAGATGCCTTCCTTTGGCTTTAATTGACGAAGCACTTGCGCAATAACTTTCTTATTACAATACACAAAAGCTTCCACATCAAACAAATCTCCGGCAATGATCACCATATCTGGCTTCATCTGATTTACTTTGGCTACGATCTTTTTTAATTGTCCGATATTAACAAAGGTTCCTACATGAATATCACTCAGAAGTACTACTCTTTTCGTTCCCTTTAAATGCTTTAAGGGGATATCATATTCTTTTAAATAAAGTTTTTTTGCATGTAAAAATCCATAGAAGGTCAGAACCACAGAGCCTATTATAGGAATACTGTAATATCGGTCATAATTTATCCGAAAGATCAAGTTCCATAAATCATAAACCCAAAGCAGAAGAAGCAGATATAACAAAAAACACATAGCAACACTGCAGGTTTCATAGATTCTTCTGGTTCCTTTCACTTTCTTCTTTGACCGAATATACAGCAGCATATATCCCATGAGAATGACCAAAATTCCAGATATAGCCCATCGAAAACTATGACCACAAATACTCAGGAAAAACTTCCCCATTCTATCTGACACATAAAAGATGGATCCAAAGGAAAATAGAGCAAACAGTCCGGCGAATATCTTTCCACGAATAAACTTTGCAAAAAATCTCACTTGATACACTTCCTTTTTCTTTTATCTTTACATTACCATTTTGGGCAATCAGTATCTTAACAATCTTCTCATTTATTCCAGACGCCTCATGATTCGATCCCCCTCATATTTCAACCATTGAACATAGATTCTGTAATCCGGAAGAATCTTTGCCACCTCCTCCCAGAACGCCTTGGAATGGTTCATTTCTTTTCTATGACAAAGTTCATGAACTACAACATAATCGATGACTTCCAACGGAGCCAGCATCAGCAGACAGTTAAAATTCAGATTGCCTTTGCTGCTGCAGCTTCCCCATCTGGTTTTCTGATTGCGAATGGTAATTCTTCCATAACTCACACCGATCAATTTTGAGAAAGTCTCTACTCTTTCTGGAATATACTGAAGCGCCCAATCTGCCAATTTCCTGATTTCTTCATTGGTAAGAGGTTCTAGCTTTTCTGCCTCATAGAAATCCTTTTTCTCCTGAATTTTCTCCATTGATTTTCGAATCCACTTCTCCTTTTCCTGAAGAATCCGATCAATTTCATGTTTCGCGGCACGCTTTGGAGCTCTTACCGTTACTGTCAGATCCGAATTCACCTGGATTGCTATTGTTTTTCGATTCGATCTTATAACTGTAACTTCCATGCCAATCCTCCCTACAACAGTCCGTTTGTCTGCGGCATCAGACTCACAGGTTTATTAAAAATTCGTATTTATGAATCGCTTGACTTTGGTACGAATTCGTATTATATTATCAAAATATAAATCTATACCAAAGGAGGTCCTTCACCATGCAGGACAAAAATAATAAAATCCGTAAGATTATGCTCAGTATCAATCAGATTGACGGTCTCTATTATCAATGGGCAAGAAAAATAGGATTAAAAGAAAATCTGCTGTCGCTCCTATATGCCCTGAGTGATGGCAATCCATATACGCAGAAACAAATTAGCGAGGAATGGCTTATTCCTAAAACAACAATTAACACAGTTATCAAAGAGTGCATTCGCAATGGCTACATTGTACTGCGACAAGAACCGCATACAAAGGAAAAGCTGATATTTCTTACCGATGCAGGAAAGGAATATACGGAAAATGTATTAAACGCATTAAAACAAGCTGAACTGCTGGCGTTTGATGAAACTTTAAAAAAATATCCTGTCGAATTGGAAGCAATATTTGAAGAATTTGCAAACCAGTTAAAAGAAGCCTTTGAAAAACAGTCTTAAGGAGAATTATACTACGATGAACAACAATCGTTTATCACAAAACTTTAACGCATATACATTGATTAAATTTACTTTTCCAACTACGATTATGCTAATTTTCATGTCTTTATATCAAATGGTAGACGGTATATTTGTGGCGAATTTTGTAGGTGAAAATGCCCTGTCTGCTCTTAATATTGTTTACCCTGTTCCCAGCGTTGTGATTGCCATTTCGATTATGCTTGCCACAGGTGGAAGTGCTATCATCGCAAAAAATATGGGTGAAAAGAAAGGGCAGGAAGCGAAAGAAAATTTTTCTTTGATTATTTTAACAGGTTTTATTATGGGCATTGTCTTTTTGATTTTGGGACTGCTTTTTTTAGAACCGCTTATTTATATGTTGGGCGCAACAGAAAAACTGTATCAATATTGCTATGACTATTTACTGATTTTAGTTTTGACAGCTCCGCTGGCAGTATTTCAAATGCTTTTTCAAATCTTTTTTGTAACAGCAGGAAAGCCGCATCTTGGGCTGATCATGACGATTGTCGGCGGTTGTGTAAATATTGTCTTCGATTATATATTTATAAAAATCTGTGGCTGGGGTGTGACTGGTGCGGCTGTGGCAACTGCTATGGGATATGCAATTCCTGCTATCGGAGGATTGCTGTATTTTTCAGCAAATCGAAAAGGATCGCTGTACTTTGTAAAGCCGGTATTCCGAAAAAGAGTTCTGTTCTATACCTGTACCAACGGTTCATCAGAAATGGTCAACAATATCGCCGCTTCCATTATCACATTCCTGTTTAATATTCTTATGTTGAAATATGCCGGCGAAAACGGAGTGGCCGCAATTACTGTTGTCCTGTATGCTCAGTTTTTAATGACCTCTGTATTTATGGGATTTTCCAATGGAATAGCGCCAATTATCAGTTATAATTACGGAAAGCAAAACAACGCCCAACTAAAAAATGTTTTTAAGATTTCCATGCGTATTATACTAATGATCTCTGTTGTTGTATTTGTTCTTTCAGAAGTATTTTCCACAGCGATCATCAGAGTATTCGCAGCACCGGAAAGCGAAGTATTTCAAATTGCAAAGCATGGTTTTACACTGTTTAGTATTAGTTTCTTGTTAACCGGAGTCAATATTTTTTCATCAGCACTGTTTACCGCATTTTCAAACGGAAGAGTATCTGCAATCGTTTCATTTTTAAGAACTTTTTTATTTTTGATTGTATGTCTTTTGGTACTTCCGCTTATGCTGAAGATTGACGGCATCTGGTTAGCTGTCCCTGTCGCAGAGGGATTATCACTTATTGTTTCTATCTACTATCTGATAAAATACAGAAAAAAATATCACTATTTTGAATAATATCCCAATGAACAGGAAACAAATTCCCCCATTCTCCCACATTGCAAGAGCTTCCTGCTTTCATATGAGTTTCCTCAATGAAATTTTCTCAATTATTATATTTTCTGCCTGTCACATTTACTGCAGCTGTTTCCATATAATGATTGGACTTCGACCTGGGCGGCAACCTCGGCCTTATATATGATTTCTGTCCGGCAGACCAGAGGTTAACCGTCGAATTTTTCCATCCCGACTTTTAACACCTTAATCCTATTATACAAAAAAGAGGATGTTGCAAAAATAACGGTTCCGGTGGATTTTCGGTGTGTTTTTCTCCAAAAACATGCTATTTTTCGGTGAAAAAACATCTAAAAGGGTACCGCCAGAAGTATTTTGCAACATCCCCCTATTACGTTTCCTGCGGGAATCGAACCCACAACTAGCGCTTAGGAGTGACCTCGAAACTCGGTTGTAGAGTCACTTCCTGTACCCGATAATCCCGTATTTTCAAGGCTTTTTCGCACTTTGAGTGTTAAGCTGTGTTATGGAATTACTGCTAATTTTACCCCGTTTTCGACCGTTTCATTAGATGGGAATTAGCAAGGGGGTCGGATTTAGGGAAACGGTTATATTCCCACAAGATGCCTTTATTTAATCGCTTGTACCTCGGTCTGTTACCGAGTTTTATTTATTTTACTCACTTCGCTAAATTGGAATTTGTCAATACCTATTACCATAAAGATATTTATTTGAAATT
>CAJLNC010000004.1 GCA_905207905.1 uncultured Lachnospiraceae bacterium
GTACCCGGCTTTAATTCCAGCGCTTCTGTCACTGCCTTCACAAGCGCTTCTGAAGAATTGATAAATTTCGCAATTCCGCCTGCAATGGCTCCCTGCTCATCCATCTTAAACCAGTACATTTTCTGCCCGGCCTGTACCTCTACCTCTGCGCACAGTTTGTCCACTGCCTTTCTGGCCAGACTGCATCCGGATACGGGAACTGCCTTAATCACTGCTCCCTCAAAGGGGCCGAAACCGCAGCTCTGAAGCAGATTTGTGACATCCTTTACCCGCAGGTCGATTCGCAAATCCGGCTTGTCAGAACCAAATTCTTCCATAGCCTGGGCATAGGGTATTCTCCGGAATGGAGCCTTAGAGGCAACATGATAGGTGCCGTACTTTGCAAAAATGGGGGGAAGCACATCCTCCAAAACTGCAAACACGTCCTCTTTCGATGCAAAAGCCATCTCCATATCCAGCTGGTAAAACTCTCCCGGCGAGCGGTCTCCTCTGGCATCCTCATCTCTGAAGCAGGGCGCAATCTGAAAATACCGGTCAAAGCCTGCTGTCATCAGAAGCTGCTTAAACTGCTGCGGTGCCTGGGGCAGCGCATAGAACTTACCAGGATGCTTCCTTGCCGGAACCAGATAATCTCTGGCTCCTTCCGGTGAGGAAGCCGTCAGAATAGGCGTGGTGATCTCCAAAAATCCATGTTCTGTCATAGCCTGACGCAGCGCAGACACCACATTGCACCGCAGCAAAATATTATTTTTCACCGCCGGATTTCTCAGATCCAGATAACGGTATTTTAACCGCGCGCTCTCATCTGCCTCTCTGGAACGATTGATCTCAAAGGGAAGCTCATTGTAGCGGCAGCGTCCCAACACAGTGATCTTGCTGGGTACAATCTCTATTTCCCCTGTGGGAATCTTGGGATTCTTGCTGCTTCGTTCTCTCACCTGGCCGGTCACTGAAATGGTGGACTCCTTATTCAGGGATTTCACAATTCCCATCAGTTCTTCATCCTCCACCACCACCTGAGTTGTGCCATAAAAATCCCGAACAATCACAAACGCCAGATTGGTGCTGACAGCCCGGACATTTTCCATCCATCCTACGATGGTTACTTCTTCTCCTGCATTGGTCAGCCGAAGCTCTCCGCAGGTATGTGTTCTTGACTGAAACATCCGTTTTCCTCCTTTTTGTCTGATAAATATAGATAAAAAAAGCCTCTCCTCCCAGATATGGGACGAGAAGCAAATGCTTTCGTGGTGCCACCCAAATTCAACCCCTGCCTGCGCAGAGATCCTCTTTCTCCTTCATGGGGCGGGAAGGGAACCGCAGCCGTCTCCGGCCCTGCTCTGCCGCTGTCTTTCTCCTCTCTTTCCTGCAACGGGCTTCCAGCCAGCGGCCCGTCTCTCTGTCCAGGGGTGTTGAGAAGCTCTTGTCGGCTTCCTCACAGCTATAGGTATTGTAGCCTGTTTATTCCAAGTTGTCAAAGCCTTTTTTATAGAAAATTACGCTAAACCAGGTCACCACATTGGCTCCGTTCATAAATTCCAATCCTCCCAGCTGTGCCAGATCCGTTACCAGTATTCCGTAGCTTTCCACACAGGGAAACATTTTTTCCGGATGACGGCAGGGTTCATAAGGATAAGCGCACTGTTCACAAAGATCGCAGGACTCTGTAGAGAGTGTGAGAGTCTCCCCAAAGCGCTTCTGAAACAACGTTTCCACTTCCCTGGTAATCCGCTCATGTTCTCTCCTGGTAGCCAGCGTCTCCTCCAGATTGGTGATATCATTCACCTCCGCAATGGTGGAAAATACAAAAAGCTTTTCAAACGCCCGACACCGCGCTTTGCACTCCTCCACCGTCCCCACCGCCGGAGGGCAGGACCAGGAAGTACCATACCTTGGGCACTCCTGCTGACAGATCACCCGCACCCGATCCAAAAAGGAAACCTGACTGGTATCCAATACTGCATACTGTAAAATGGGATATTTCATTAATTCCTGTTCTAACTGTTCTTCCAACCACATATCAGTGCTCTTTCCCTTCTTTACTTATCTTTACTTCTTTACTTATCTTTCATTCGCATCCATGTACCTAGGGCAACACGCCCCGGTACACGGATGCTATCTTTCCTTTTTATCGTTCTTTTTCTATCTTTTCCTTTCTTTCCTTGCATCTTAGTCTTAATTCCGCTATCATATTAACAGTGCCAGAAAATAGCGGCAGTTCATCAAGATCCATCCGGTTAATCCTTCCGATGACCTGTAAAATCCGCTTCTGGATACCTGATTCTTTTTGAACTATGATACTTTATATGACTGCAGCATCCGCTCAGGCAAGCAATCCATCTCTTACGCTGAGATGCACTGCCTTTTATTTTTATATGGAAATGCTGCAAAAAGAAAAGGAGCTGCTATGTCTACTTATTGTCTTACTATCCAATACGATGGTTCCCGCTATAATGGCTGGCAAAAACAGGGAAATACGTCCAATACCATTCAGGAAAAACTGGAGACGCTCCTTGGCAGGCTCTATGGATCTGCAGTGGAGATCGCAGGCTCCGGAAGAACGGACGCCGGCGTCCATGCTCTTGGGCAGACTGCCAGCTACCATATTCCAGAAGATCTGGACCGTTTCTCTGCCTCTGAGCTTCCGGGGATGATCAACCGCTACCTTCCGGAAGATATCCGGATTCTTTCTGCTAAAAAATGCGAAAATCGCTTTCATGCCAGGCTCCTGGCAAAACAGAAAATCTATGAATACCGCATTGATAACGGACTGTTCCAGGATGTATTCGCCCGCAGGTACAGTCTCCATGTCCCGGAGACTTTGAATCTTTCCGCCATGGAAGAGGCTGCTGCCCCACTCCTTGGCACCCACGATTTTAAAAGTTTCTGCGATAATAAACGCATGAAAAAATCCACGGTTCGACGCATAGATGCCATCACCTTCCACCAGACTGGCAGCCATTTGACCATCCGTTTTCAGGGAAACGGTTTTCTTTACCACATGGTAAGAATCCTGGCCGGAACACTTCTGGAAGTGGGCCTTGGGCATATTGCTGCAAAGGAAGTGGCAGTCATACTGGATGGAAAAAATCGCGCTCTGGCCGGCCCGGCTCTGCCTCCTCAGGGACTGTTTCTGGTCAAAGTGATCTACTGATGCTACTCTGCACAAAAACCTTTTCACAAATGCCTGGAATTATTTCACGATTTTTTTCAGCTCCTGATATACTCGGGCCACAGGCAGACCCACCACATTATTGTAGTCCCCCTCAATGCCGTCCACATAAGCAGCAAATGGTCCCTGGATGCCGTAGCTGCCTGCCTTGTCGAAAGGATCCCCGGTATCCAGATAGGATTCAATCTCCGCCTCACTCATCTGGTGTACAAACACTCTGGTCTCCACAGCAAAGCTCAAGACCCGTTCCTCCCCTCCAGTTTCCCGGATTTTCCCCATCCTGCTGTCTTCTCTATCTTTTCCATCTTCTTTCTCATCGGTTCCGCAGCAGCCCTTCTCTATCAGCGTCACTCCGGTAAACACAGAATGCCCCCTTCCCTGCAGAGCATTCAACATCTGTCTTGCATCTTCTCTGTCTTTTGGCTTTCCCATTACCCTTCCATTCAGCCACACAATGGTATCTGCTCCCAATATAATCCCTCTGCCTACGGTCTTTGCCACCGCTTCCGCTTTCTGGGCAGACAACTCCTTTACAATCTCCTCCGGTTCCTTTTGGTTGATGCGCTCCTCACAACGGCTCACCTTGATCTGAAAAGGAATCCCGATTTGTTCCAACAGCTCTTTTCTCCTTGGGGAGCCGGAAGCCAATATAATTTCTCTCATTTTCTTCTCCTGTTCCGTTTATTTTTCTGGACACCGCTTTCATTCAGTGCCATAATGGTAAGGTCATTTACAAAATCCCCCAGGATCTGCTATGATTTAAAGCGATCCTGTACCGAAACTGCAAAGGAGACCTTATGTTTATTATTATTTCCAATCAGATCATGAAAATGTTTCTCATCCTGATTCTGGGCTTTTTCTGTTACCGCATAAAGCTGATTGATCATCAGGGTAATAAAACCCTGTCCAATCTGCTGCTGATGGTGGTCAATCCCCTGCTGATTTTTGATTCCTTCTTACAGGAATTTACTCCTGAAATCTTTCAGGGATTTCTCATTGCAATTTTTCTGGGGTTCCTCTCCCACTTTGTCGGTATTGCAGCCGGACGTCTCTTTTTCTCCAAAAAGATCAGCCCGGATTACAATGTGGAACAATTCTCCTGCGTGTATTCTAACTGCGGCTTTATGGGAATCCCTCTGGTGAACAGCATCTTCGGCAGTCAGGGTGTCATTTATCTTACCGCCTATATGCTGGCTTTCAATGTTCTTAGCTGGACGCATGGGCTATTTTTAATCACTGGAAACGCTTCTCCCAAACAGATGAAAAAAGGCCTCACCTCCCCCGCTATGATCGGGACTCTGATGGGCCTTGTTCTGTTTCTGACACAACTAAAACTGCCTTCTCTGATATCAGACACTATTGATTATATAACAGCCATGAACACTCCCATGGCCATGATGATCGCCGGGATCTCTCTGGCAGAAACAGACAGAAACAGATTTTCTGGGAGCTTTAAAGAACAGACGCCTGTATCTGGTCAGCGCTGTAAAACTGCTTTTGCTCCCGCTTATCATGCTCGGCATCTTCTCCCTGCTTCCTGTGGACTCCACTGTACTGTGTACCATTCTGATTGCCACCGCCTGTCCTGCAGCCACCACCTGCACTATGTTTGCCCTGCGGTACAATGCAAACTACCGGTATGCTTCCGAAATTTTTGCTTTCTCTACAGTCCTATCCCTGGCCACCATCCCTGCCATGGTCTCACTGGCTGAACGGCTGCTGTAGCCAAAAAGAAAGCTGACTACTCGTTTCCTTTCCAGAATCCTTCCTGCCCCAACTCGGTCATATGCAACGGATCTTTTCCGCTGCGATCCTTGAATTGCAGCTCCGGATTCTTAATGCTGACTCTGGTTCGGCTGGGCACTGATGAGGTGATGAAGGCATTAGATCCAATGATGGCGCCCTGGCCGATTACCGTTGCACCTCCCAAAATAGAGGCTCCTGAGTAAACGGTCACATCATCCTCCAAAGTGGGATGACGCTTTGTATGGCGCAGGGACTGGCCCCCTCTGGTGGAAAGGGCTCCCAGCGTTACTCCCTGATAGATCTTCACCCGCTTGCCAATCTCTGTAGTCTCACCTACCACCACTCCTGTTCCGTGGTCAATGAAAAAATAACTTCCAATGGTAGCTCCTGGGTGGATATCAATCCCCGTAAGACTGTGGGCATACTCCGTCATAATCCTGGGTATCAGCGGTACCCCCAAAAGAAACAGTTCATGGGCGATACGATTTACTGTTATAGCAAATACACCGGGATAAGAAAAAATCACCTCATCTGTATTATAGGCCGCCGGATCGCCATCATAAGCTGCCTGAACATCTGTAGCCAGGATCTCCCGAAGTTTGGGAATCCTGCTTAAAAAGGCAGATACTACCTGCTCTGCCTGCGCATCCAAAACATCCTGCTCTATGGGGCGCTTATCCTCCGTATGCTGCAATGCTTTCATCACCTGCTTTTTCAGCCGATAATGAATATCCTCCAGCAGCTCCCCCAAATGGTACTCAATGGATCTTCCGTTCAGATGCTTTCCCTCAAAAAAACCGGGGAAAATGACACTTCGGATCTCTTCCAGAATCTCTATGATAATTTCTTTGTTCAGCAGGTTATCTGTGTCAATACTGCAGGTCTGAGGATACTTTTCATAACTGCCCAGAATATCCCGTACCAGACCTCTGATTTCGTCTGTTCCATTTCCCATGCTGCCTACCGATCCCTTCTAAAATATAAATTCATAATAATGTCAGATTATTCTCCCATCTTCTGACCTGTTTCACCAGCATCTTTTTCCTGCCAAACTTCTTCCTCCGGCTCTGCTTCTCCGGTTGCTTTCGCATCTTCTGTCTCTTCCGGCTGCTTCTGAGCTTCTTTCTCCGGCTCTACTTCCCCGGACTGTTCACCTGCTATATTCCAAACCATCTCATCGGTCTGCCCTTGGTCTTCTTCTGCGCTCTCCACCACTACCTCAGACGAAGTTTCCGTTTCTTCTGTCAGCTCTTTTGACTCTTTCATTTTTTCTGCTGCCGTATCTTCCGTACCGGTCGCAGCGTCTCCACCCTTTGCAGCGTTGATTTTGGAGGACATTCCCTTTACAAAGGCGTCGGCCTTGCCAGCCACGCTGCCCATAAAATCCTTGGCTTTTCCCATCATATCGTCCATGATCTCTCCTGCCTCATCAGCAGCTTCCTTTGCATCCTGCTTCATCCGATCGCTGACATTTTCCACTTCTGGAAGCTTTGTTCCACAATGGGCACAAAATTTTACCCCTTTGGGAGCCTCTGCGCCGCAGTTAGGACAAAAAACCACTCCCTTGGCCTGATGCAGCTGATGGCTTAATTCTCTCAGGATTTTTTTCGTTCTCGCAATGGCTTCAAACTCCTCCTCAAGCCCTTCTATGGGAGTCTCCTCATTCGCCCCATAAACCTGCTCTCCCAAAGCTCGGTAAAGCTGATCCAACCGTTTCTTTTCATCGCTGATTCTAGTATTAATCTGATATGTTTCTCCCATTTTCTGCACGCCAGTCTTGGTATCCTGTCCAAGACGCATCAGTTTTTTTCCTAACTCTTCAAATCCCATAATGACTCTCCTTTTCTTTACAACATTTTCAGCAAACAGCTTTTACTTATTGTAAATCAGTGCCATAAACACCAGATCCTGATCCGAATTATTTTCCAAGGCATGACTCTGGCCAACTTCTATCACACAAACATCTCCGGGGCCAACCTCTATTCTTGAGCCATCGTCATCCACAAAAGTTCCCTTCCCTTTTAGAATAAAATAAGGCTCTGTGTTATCTATATGCTGATGATATCCAACACTGCATCCAGGCTTCAGGATTCCCATCGCATACATACTGCCATGACCGTTCAATTCCTCCTTAGAAAGGATATGATGAAATTCCACCTGGCCTTTTCCGCCCCGAAGTCCCTCTACTACTTTTACTTCTGTCTTTCTAACCATTTTTATGCCCCCTTTTCTCTTACTGTATTTCTTTCCTAGTTTACCATACTACCTGCAATTACTGCAATTAATTTTACATAAATTCTTATGTCTTAAACCTGCAAAAGGTGATAAAATAAAAGAAAGATTTTCGAAAGAAAAGCCAATATCCTTGTACCGGGCCTCCCTCATTCTCTGTAACTATACTATTCGTTCTGAAAGGAGAGTTCTTATGAAGCAATCTCAGATCATAAACCAAACTTCCCATAGCAAAGAAGCCTGCAACGCAGGATGCTCCGCCTGTGTTGGATCGCGTTTACAAAAAGATCCCTCTCCGCCGCAGTGCACTCCCGTAGGGAGTTCTTTTTTATTTGACAGGGATTTTAATACAAATAGAAAAGAACTTTGCAGCCTGCTGGAGGAATTGTGCGCCATCCCAGCGCCTTCTGGCCAGGAAGATCTGCGTGCCGCCTTCATCTCCCAATGGCTTTCCCATCTGGGACTGAATCCGGTAATTGACGAGGCGAAAAATGTACTGGTATCCTTTCACTGTGAAACCAGTTCCAGCATCACACTGCTTATGGCCCATACAGACATCGTATTTCCTGATCTCGAAACGCTTCCGGTAAAGCGTACCAGAAACCGAATTTACAGTCCCGGCGTTGGAGACGATACTGCCTGTGTTGCCATTCTGATGCTGTTTTTAAAAGACCATCTGCAGACCCTCCTTTCCAGTTCCGTCCCCCTTCTTTTTGCCTTTAATTCCTGTGAAGAGGGACTTGGCAATCTTAAGGGCTGCCGTCAAATCATGGAAACTTACCAGGGCCGCATCTGTCAAGCTGTTTCTTTTGACGGCGGTGTGAACGGCATCTGCAATCATGCGGTAGGATCTTTGCGCTACGAAATATCCATTCAAACGAAAGGCGGACATTCCTACAACGACTTTGGAAATGACAATGCTATTGAAGCTATGGCGTATCTCATTCAGAAGCTCTACCAGCTAAAAGTACCTGCCCACGGTAAAAACACCTACAATGTAGGAACAATCCAAGGCGGAACCTCTGTAAACACGATTGCCCAAGACTGTAAATGCCTGGTGGAATACCGTTCCGACAAAAAGGAATATTTAGAACAGATGAAGGAATATTTCTCCAATACCCTGGGGCCTTTAAAACGGGAAAGGCCAAATCTTGCAGTGAAGGTAACACTGATGGGCGAACGGCCTTGTATGGGGGATGTGAATCCCAAGGCTCAGGAGACATTGACTCTTCTGGCTTCCAAGGCACTGTCCTCTTATTCCCGTCATCCCCTTCCGATAGGGCCTGGTTCTACAGACTGTAACATTCCTCTCTCCCTGGGTATTCCCGCCGTCAGCTTCGGAGGTCTCCTTGGCAGTGGTGTCCACACCCGGGAAGAATATGTAAATATCTCAGAATTGCTGGAAATGAAAAAGATTTTGGAAAATTTCATATATAGTTTATGTTGCATTTAAAATAGTTATGGACTTTTTATGAAAACTATGATAGCATCATGATATAAGATACAATTCCTTTACACAAATGCGCTTCTGCACTTAAAACAAAACATAAGCAAGAAAGGAGGATATCATGACGGATCAAGAACTGCTGCTGGCCATCTCTGATATAGTGGCTGCTCAGATCGGGCCGGTAAAACAGGATATCAAGGACAGCCTGCAGCAGGAAATCATTGAGACAAGAACCGAATTGCAGCAGCAAATCACCGAGACAAGACAGCTTCTTGAAGAAAATATACAGGATACCAGAAAGATCAAGCTTTGTCTGGAAAACAATATTCTGCCACGATTACAGAATATAGAAGCCTGCTATACGTCTACCTATAAAAGATATGTGGAAAACATTGACCAGATGGACACCATCCAGCGTGATGTGAATCTTCTAAAAAAAGTTACAGCCAGTCACAGTAAAAAACTGAAAAGCCTGACTTAAGCAGCAGTTCATGCCTGAGAACCTACGGCTCTCCCTGCGCGAAACTGCCCCCCTGAAGCGTTCCTCTGTACTTTTCTGCCATATTTTTCTTGGTTATTAAGATTAGGGTATCAAAAGCCCTATGAACGAACGCGCTCTGCCAGATTGCACAAAAGACTTGTATGAGTGACTTTTGCGCCATGAAAATGAGACTTAAAGCTCGTGGAAGGGACTCTTTCCGAATACGATTTTTTATTTCTATAGAAATTACTTCCTAATGAAATAAAAAAAGCCTCCCCAGGATCGCACTGCATCGGACAGGAAAGATGTCGCTTCAGCCGCATTCTTCCTATCCGTATCTGTACGATCGGGAAGGTGACAAAATACGAATTCCAGTAGATTTTCAGGTGATGTTCCTCCGAATACATGTTATTTTCGAAGAAACATCACCCGAAAAATTGCTGCCGAAAATGTTTTGCATCAGACCTCTGATGGGTTCAAAACCATTTACCCTTCTTGACAGATCTTTTTCAGGCTGAAATGCTGTTGCCCGTATACAGCTGATAATACTTCCCCTTCTGGGCCAGAAGTTCTTCATGGGTGCCCCGCTCAATGATACGTCCCTGTTCCAGCACCATGATACAGTTGCTGTTCTTTACGGTAGAAAGACGATGGGCAATCACAAAAGTAGTTCTTCCCTTCATCAGCTGATCCATTCCCTCCTGAACGATACGCTCCGTTCTGGTATCAATGGAACTGGTAGCTTCATCCAGAATCAGAACCGGCGGGTCTGCGATAGCAGCTCTGGCGATAGAGAGAAGCTGTCTCTGTCCCTGACTTAGATTGCTGCCGTTTCCAGTAAGAACCGTCTGATAGCCTTCCGGAAGCTGACGGATAAATCCGTCTGCATTGGCCAGTCTGGCTGCTGCCATCACCTCTTCATCCGTGGCATCCAGCTTTCCGTATCGGATATTTTCCATCACAGTTCCAGTAAACAGGTTGGTATCCTGCAGTACCATTCCAAGAGAATGGCGCAGATCATCTTTCTTGATCTTATTAATGTTAATACCATCATAGCGGATCTTGCCATCCTGAATATCATAAAATCGGTTGATCAGATTGGTGATGGTCGTCTTTCCAGCTCCTGTTGTTCCTACGAAAGCAATCTTCTGTCCCGGAGTGGCATACATTTTAATATCGTGAAGCACCATTTTCTCTTCATCGTAGCCAAAATCCACCCCGTCAAACACCACATCTCCCTGGAGAAGTCTGTAATCTGTGGTGCCCTCTGCCTTGTGATAATGCTTCCAGGCCCAGGTGCCGGTGCGGTGTTCGGATTCTGTCACGGTTCCGTCCTCTGACACCTGCGCGTTTACCAAAGTAACGTAACCCTCATCCTGTTCCGGAACTTCATCCAGTAAACGAAATACCCGCTCCGCACCTGCCAGCGCCATGATAATACTGTTGATTTGCTGAGATACCTGGTTAATAGGCATACTGAAGCTCTTGTTAAAGGTAAGGAAGCTGGCCAGACTGCCCAGGGTAAAACCTCCCACCTGATGCAGAGCCAGGGCTCCGCCCACGATGGCGCAGATCACATAGCTGATATTGCCTACCTGGGCATTAATGGGACCCACAATGTTGGCAAACCGGTTCGCCCGGTCTGCGGAGACAAACAGCGCCTCATTGAGCTTTTCAAATTCTTCCTTACTCTTCTCCTCATGGCAGAATACCTTCACTACTTTCTGCCCATTCATCATTTCTTCAATATAACCGTTTACTGCACCCAGATCCCGCTGCTGAGCCACAAAGTAACGGCTGCTTAAACCCGCACATTTCTTGGTGAGAAACAGGGTAGCTCCCACCATAATCAGGCTCACCAGGGTCAAAGGAATGCTGAGAATAAGCATGGAAACCAGGACACTGATTACCATAATGCTGCTGTTGATGATCTGAGGAATACTCTGGCTGATCATCTGGCGCAGTGTATCAATATCATTGGTATAGATAGACATCACATCCCCATGAGCATGTGTATCAAAATATTTGATAGGCAGGCTTTCCATATGAGTAAACACATCCACGCGAAGCCGCCGCATGGTGCCCTGGCTCACTTCAATCATAATTCTGGACTGGGCATAAGTAGCCGCAATGCCAACAGCATAAAAACAGGCTACCCGTCCAATGGCGTAAGCCAGACTGGTAAAATCCGGATTCTCTGCCTGCAAAAGAGGGAGAATATAGGAATCAATCAGAGTCTTTGTAAACATGGTTCCCTGAACATTGGCCAGCACACTAATCACAATACATACGATCACAGCGATACAGGAAAACTTATAGTTTTTCATCACATACTGGATCACCCGATTCAGCAATTTCCCCGGCTGATCAATGCTGGGCCGCGGCCCAGCCATATGTCCTCCCGGCCGCTTCACCGGACGGCTGTTTGCACCGCCCAAAGCTGTCTTATTTTCTGCCATTATGCTGCACCTCCATTCTCATCAAAATCTCCGGAACCGCTCATCTGCGACTCGTAAACGTCCCGATAAATCTCATTGGTTTTCAAAAGCTCCTCATGGGTGCCAAAACCATTGATCCGTCCCTGATCCATTACAATGATCCTGTCCGCCTGCTCTATGCTGGAAATCCTCTGTGCAATAATAATTTTGGTGGTGCCTGGGATCTCCTCCCGAAGCGCTTTGCGGATTTTGGCATCCGTAGCCGTATCCACCGCACTGGTGCTGTCATCCAAAATCAGGATCTTCGGTTTTTTCAGCAGGGCTCTGGCAATACACAGTCTCTGTTTCTGACCACCGGACACATTGGAGCCTCCCTGCTCAATGTAGGTATGGTACTGATCTGGAAAACGGCGGATAAAATCATCTGCGCAGGCCAACTGACAGACACGGATACACTCCTCCTCTGTGGCGTTCTCATCACCCCAACGGAGATTTTCCAATATGGTTCCGGAGAACAGCACATTCTTTTGAAGTACCACAGCCACCTGATTCCGCAGCGTCTCCAGATCATACGTACGCACATCCTTGCCTCCCACCAAAACGCAGCCCTCACTGGCATCGTAAAGACGGCTGATCAAATTTACCAGACTGGATTTGGAGCTGCCGGTTCCTCCAATGATCCCAATGGTTTCCCCGGAATGGATCTCCAGATTAATGTGATCCAGCACCGGCCGTTCTGCCTTGGAATGATAAGAAAAGCTCACATCCTGAAATGCAATACTTCCATCCGGAATAGTAAAATCCGGATTCTCCGGATTCACAAGACTGCTCTTCTCCTGCAGCACCTGGGCCACCCGCTCTGCACTGGCTGCACTCATGGTAATCATGACGAACACCATGGAGAGCATCATCAGGCTCATTAAAATATTCATGCAGTAGGCCAGCAGACTCATCAGCTGTCCCGTGGTCAGGCTGTCTGCCACAATCATTTTTGCTCCCAGCCAGCTGATCAGCAAAATACAGGTGTACACAGTAAACTGCATCACCGGAGAATTGCACACTACGATCTTTTCTGCTCTCACAAACATCTGATACAGGTTCTCTGCCGCTTTTGCAAATTTTTTATTTTCATAGTCCTCCCGTACAAAGGCCTTCACTACCCGGATCCCTGTAATATTCTCCTGAACGCTGGCGTTTACATCGTCGTATTTTTCAAACACCTGCCGAAAATACCTGGTAGCCCGGCTGATAATGAAAAACAATACAGCACCTAGGGCAACCACTGCTACCAGATAAACGCTGGCCAGCCTGGCATTGATTAAAAAGGCCATGACCATGGCGCAGATCAGACTGGCTGGTGCCCGGAAACACATCCTCAGAATCATCTGATAAGCCTGCTGCAGATTGGTCACATCCGTAGTCAGCCTGGTCACCAGACCTGCCACGCTGTATTTGTCAATATTGGCGAAGGAATAGGTCTGAATATTGTCAAACATTCCTTTGCGCAGGTTTCTGGCAAAACCGGTGGATGCCTTGGCTCCGAACACCCCTCCCAGGATGCCTGCCAGAAGTCCCAAAGCCGCGGCTGCCAGCATCAGCCCTCCCACCTGATAAATATGATTCATATCTCCTTTGTTTACACCGTCATCAATGATGGAAGCCATGAGAAGGGGAATTACCATTTCCATCATCACCTCAAACACCATGCAGATCGGTGTGAGAACGGACACTTTTTTAAATTCTTTTATATATGATGCCAATGTTTTAATCATTCTGTCTGTCCTGCTCCTTTCCTGTCTTTTGGCAAACCTCTGTCCCACATCCTCCCTCGGGTTCCAGATTTTCCTTCATTTTATGCAGTACCTGAAGAAAAATGCGAACCTCTTCATCCGGAATATCCTTTACAAGCTGCTGCTCCACCATCGTCTGTACATCCCGGAAATTCTGTTTTTGGATCTTCAGCGCCATTTCCGTCAAAACTAATTTCTTCAGCCTGGCATCGTAATCCACGGATACCCGCTTGATATATCCTTTCTTTTCCATCAGTTTCAGAATATTGGTCACTGTAGATCTCGTAATATGAAACTGCGTCTCCAGATCTTTCTGAAAAATATCCTTATCCTGGTTTTCATACAGCCAGGCAATGATCCAGCCATGCATCAATGTCACTTGATCCATGCCGTTTTTCAAAGAGATGCACATCACTTTCCTGCTGATCATGTGGTTCAACATTTTAATCTGATATCCGATATGCTCTTCTCCCATTTCCTGTTTCCCTCCTCTCCGCCTTTTTATTCCCGCCAACAATAAGCCAAGAAGCCCTACTTGTGCGAATATTTGGCAAATGCCCAGAGGATCAAAGGCTGCTCTGCCTTGGATCCCCGTCAGCTTGCTGCGAGATCTTTGATTCTTAATTCGTTTCATAACTGATCGTTCGCCTTCGGATTGTTTGATAGCCAACTAATTAAAAAACAGTTTTTATTATAACTATCCAAAAATTTATTGTCAAGAATTTTTTATAGCATCCGTGTACAAGAGACAATACGGTCAGAAAAGTGCCTTCTTCCATAGGACTTTTGACATCCTAATCTCACCGGAAAACTGCTTGAAAAAGGGGATGGGACAAAATACCTCTGTCGGTACCTTTCCGGATCATGTTTCTCCAAAAAATAACATATTTTCGGGAAAAACACACCGAAAAGTCACCGAAATTAATAATTTGCCCCATCCCTTCGTCAAAATTTCAGGAATTTTTATTTTTTAATTTCGTTTTATAAAATCTTATCGGTTAACTGCCAGAAAATCTTCCAAAAGTTTTCCAGTTCTCCTAGCCTCCTCCAGCAGCTTTCGATTCCGTTCATTCATAGTTCCGAATGTGTCCAGGCTGCAGATCACCTGGCTGCAGCGGCTCATCTGTTCCAGCGCCTGCTCATAGGCCCACTGGCCAATGGGCTCAAAGCTCTCCTCCCAGATCACCCTGGAAGCCAGATGGATGGCTGCCTGATAATCCACATCATTTTTGTGAAGTACTCCTGTAGCAAAGGGAATGCCCTGGCGCTGCAGCTTCCGGTATGCCAAAAGGCCACTGCCACCTCCCCCTATAACGAAAACCTGAGGCTCCCCCTTGGGTGCTGCCAGCTCTGGGCAGCCAAAAGCTGCATTGTAGGAGCCTGCGGTAATATCATACAAACTGCAGATGGAATCCTGGGTAAAAATTTCCTCCGGAGTTCCGCTTTTCCAAATCCACTCTCCCTTTACACAAATCACCTGGTCTGAAATCTTTTGGGCCAGATCCAGCTCATGGAGAGACATGATCACAGCCACTTTCTTCTCCCTCACCATATTTTTCAAAATCGCAAGAAACTCCAGTTTGTGCTTTACATCCAAAAAAGAGGTAGGCTCATCTAAAACAATCAGCTCCGGCTCCTGACAGATAGCCCTGGCCAGCAGGATCCTCTGGCGCTGACCGTCGCTGATGGCAGTAAAATCCCGGTCTTTGAGTTCCCAGGCATGTACCAGCTTCATGGCGCTCTCCACCTTCTCCCGGTCCTCCCGTCCTAAAATCCCCAGGCTGCCGGTGTAGGGATATCTCCCTGTAGATACCACATCCTCACAGGTCATCAGCTCTGTTTTCATCCGCTCTGTGAGCAGAACCGCCAGCTTTCTGGAAATCTCTTTTCCCGACATTTTCTCCATATGCCGGCCATCCAGGCAGACATTCCCCGCGATCAGACGAAGCTGGCCTGTAATGCTCTTTAAGATTGTAGACTTTCCTGCCCCGTTGGGGCCAATCAGGGTGAGAATTTCTCCCCGATTCAATTCTATTTTTATTTTTTTGATCAGAGGTTTCCCATCATACCCGACGGTCATCTGATCTGTATAGAAGAAAAAATCACCAGCCATTATAACGTTTTCCGCCTCCGTATCATAATCAATATCACTATGGGCGCCCCAAAAACAGCGGTCACAGATCCAATGCTCAGCTCTGTGGGAGCGAATACAGTTCTTGCCAACAGATCGCAGAACAGGCAGAACACTGCGCCTCCCAGGAAACAGGCCGGAACAACCAGCAGAGGTTTTGATGTTTTCAGTGCATTTTTCATTAGATAAGGCACTGCAATCCCAACAAAGGATACCGGCCCCGCAAAGGCAGTAACGCAGGCAGAGAGAATGCTGGAGAGAAGGATCAACGCTACCCGGAAAAGATGTATGTTCACCCCCAAATTCTGTGCATAGGTCTCTCCCAGCTGATAAGCCCCTAAGGGTTTTGAAAGCAAAAATACCAGCAGCGTCACCGGCAGCACAATCAGAGTCATCACTGCCACATTGCTCCAACTTGCCCCGGAAAAGCTTCCAAGAGACCAGTTATGGAGATTCACAATGTCCGAATCATTGGCAAAGGTCACTATAAAATCCGTGACAGCCGAACAGATATAGCTGATCATAATTCCGCTGATCACCAACACAGACATTTTATCCACTTTTTTAGAAATGATCAGTACAAACCCCATGGAGATCATGGAGCCGAAAAAAGCAGCTCCCACCAAAATCCAGGAGTTCGCATTCAGTCCTCTGCTCAGGAGAAAAATCATAACCAGCGCCACCACCATCTTGGCTCCGGAGGAAATTCCAAGCACAAAGGGACCTGCGATAGGATTGTGAAAAAAGGTCTGCAAAAGAAATCCAGACACCGACAGGGCGCCTCCTAAAATCACCGCTGACAAAATTCTCGGAAGCCGGATCTGCCACACAATACTGTTGGATGTCTCATCCGTCCCCTTTCCCAAAATAATCTGGAAAATTTCCCCGGGAGAAAGATCCACACTTCCCGAATTGATATTCCACACGATAAAAATCAGCAAAAGCAAAAAAAGCATTGTAAAAGCCGCCCCATAGCGCCTCCTCCGCCCTCTCTTTTCCTCTCTCCTCAGAGAAACTCCCTCTTTCCCTCTCTTTCCGGGATGTTCTGCCCTGTTTTGCTCCATCCTGCTTCCTCCTTATTTCAGACGATAGATGAAGTTTTGCTGATCCTCCGGTTCTTCCTCCGTCAGGATCGTATGAATATCCACAATCATATCCGCCAGGCTGGTGGTTTCCTGGTACAGATTTTGGGTGGTACACCACACCTGACCTTCCTTCACCGCCTTAAAATCCTTCATCAAAGAACTTTTTTCCAAAAGTCCCTGTAAATCCCGCAATTCTCCATCAATGGTGCTGTTGTAGATAATATAATCCGCATCTTTTGCCCCTGCATAGAACTCTTCCATCTGCATGTTCATGGTAGATAAAGCATTTTCCTGATCTCCCAAATCCTGAAAAACGTAAGTTCCCCCTGCCAGATCAATCATTTTTGAAACATAATCTCCGGATTTTCTCACATTGGCATACCCGTTGGAGCTGATATAAAAGAAAGCTACCGTTTTATCCGTCTCTTCCTCCGACTCCACCGCTTTTAGCTTCTCAGCCTGAACTTGAAATACCTCCTCCGCCTGCTCCTCCTTATCCAGCAAAACGGCATACAATTTCATCCATTCCGTTCTTCCAAGCGGATGGCTCTCATAGCTGGAATTTTCCACCAACACTGGGATGCCAAACTCCTCCAATTTCTCCTTTACCTCCGGAGTATGATAGATCATAGTAGATTCGATGGCCAGATCACAGCCCTCACTTAAAATCAGCTCATAATCCGGAGCACTGTACTTTCCTGCATAAAGGATCTCTCCCCTTTCCATAGCTTCTCTGGCCTCAGGAATGTACCAGCTGTCCGCCTGAGTGCCAGAAAGACCGATGGAGTCCAGCCCATCCACTGCCCGGAAAAGATCCATAGCAGCCGCTGCCACCAGATAAATCTCCTGCACCGGCTGCTGAATCGTCACAATGTCCGGATCCAGCCCCTCCGGGATGACTGCTCCCTCCGGCACCACCAGAAACCGCCCGCTGTCTTTAATCGTAATCAGCGCATACTCTCCCTCATAATAATCTACGGAAAAATTTTGAGCATAGGTAAGCTCCATGCTGTGATCATAGGTAAGTCCAGGCAGAGCGGGAGGCATCTCCTCTGCAAAAGCAGCCTCACCATTCAGCCTAAGCCCTCCAACAAAGATCAATCCCGCCAGGAGCCATACCCCGGCTGTTTTCCCTCTTGTCATCATTCTTTGGCCTCCACAGTAGAAGAATCAAAGAACAGCGTGTAATCAATTTCGTGAGGAGTACTCATGGCAACAGTATCTGCTGTGATGGCCATATTGTAATCAAATCCATCCACTGGAAGCTCAAAAGCAGAATTTCCCTCTGCATTGACAGGCTCATATTTTTCTCCATTCACCAGCACATAATCGTAATAAGGGCTGCTGAAGATAATAGTAGCTGTCATAACTCCGTCTTCTACCTTCAAAACGGCCGGGGATTCCACCGTAGTTTTTCCAGAACCACCGGAAAGCGTCACTGCGGCTGTATAGGTACCCTCCTCCAACTTCAGCTCTTCCAGCGTAGTCATCTCTCTTTCCTTGAAAGCATCTGCGGAAAGCGTATTGGATTTAAATACCAGCTCTCTGTCATACCATTTTTCCTTTTTCTTGCTGAAGGCTGCACAGGCGATGCCCTGATCTAAAGCCTCCACCGGTACCGTGAACGTATGCTTTCCCTCCGCATTTTCCTTAAAGGGGATATACTCCTCCTCTGAAGCGTTGGCTGCCTCTTCCCCTGTACCCATGTAAAGATACAAATAGCCCTGACCTCCCATGGTCATTACAGCCCTCATCTCCCCATTTTCTACGGTCAGCTCACAGTGTTCGATCTTGAACATGGAAGAGCTGCTGGCCACCTCCACCTCATAGGTTCCATCCTTCATCTCGGATCCGCTTATCGGCACCATCCAGTCCTCCACCACAGTTTCCGGAGCTGCCATCTCATCGGCGGAAGCTACCTTGCTCTCTGCCTGCGCTTCTGTTCCCTGTGATGCAGCACGCTCCTGTTCCCGGCCCGCTGTGCTTTCTTCTGTTTGGAGTTCCACGTTCTCTGTCTCCTGGCCTGCTGCACTCTCCGCCTCTGCTGCTCCTGTGCTGAGACTTCCCATAATCACTGCTGCTGCTAAAAGGACAGCTCCTAATCCTGCGTTCCACATTTTTCTTCTCATTGCATCTTCCTCCTATATTTTTCTCTGGCAAACCAGATCTTCTCTGTCTGCTTACCTGAACCGTCTTATTTTGCGCTGACTGATTTTTTGCCCATATGCTTCTGCACTATATCATGTTCTCTTTATTTTCTGCTTCCATTCAGCTCATACAGCAGTGCATTGCAGATACAGGCAGCAATATTGCTGCCTCCTTTCCGCCCTCTGGCCACAATGCAGGGTACTCCTGCGTTCATGATCAGCTCCTTGGACTGTACCACGTTCACAAAGCCCACCGGCGCCCCGATAATCAGCTTTGGATGCAGCCGTCCATCCTGAATCAATTCATACAGACGCACCAGCGCGGTGGGGGCGTTCCCTATGGCAAAAATTCCGTTCAACCCCAGCTGGGCTGCCTTTTCCATGGAGGCAGCTGCCCGGGTACTTCCCTGCTGCCTGGCTTCCCTTGCTACATCCTCATCTGACATAAAACAGTGTACCCTGCCGCCCCATTCCTCCAGGGCTTTTTTATTGATTCCTGCCTTCGCCATCTGAGTATCTGTCACAATATCTGCCCCCCCTTTGACAGCCTCCAGGGCAGCCTCCGTGGCTCCTGGGGAAAACCAGAGATTATCCGCATAATCAAAATCTGCGCTGGTATGAATACAGCGCTTTACGATCATCTCCGTTCCCGGCTGCAGCTTTCGGTTTTGTTCTCTCAGCTCTTGAGTGATGATCTCAAAACTGCGTCTCTCAATTTCCATTGGTTTTACATTTTCCAGTTCGATTTTCATACTCGGTTCCTTTCCCTTCTAAACGCTTACACACCCTGCTCCAGGATCTCATAAATCCGCTTCATATCCAGGCTCTCCCGCAGGCCTTTGGCCAGCAGATCATATTGAGTTTCTTTAAAAGCGGCAAAGTCCATGGAAGCGGCCGTATCAAACGTCACTCCCTTTTTCTCCGCAAGCGCCTTTACCGTCTTTACTGCCACGCTTTCCCGGTCAAAAATTCCATGGACGTAAGTGCCGTACACATCGCCAAGACAGCCTCCATCCTGCTTTCTCACAGTCTCCGCACCGCTCCGGCCGCTCAAATAAGTAAGAGGACCACAGCGAAGCCCCAAGGGCTGTTTCCCCGCTAACCGCTGCTCCTGTTCCATTTCCGAACCCGGTGTCCGACAGATCCGTTCCTCCTTTTGCTCCCCTTCCCCTTCTGTTAAAAACGTCCTTCCCATATGGATCTCATAGCCCTCCAGTTCACAGCCGGACAAGGTAGAAAGCACTCCCTCTATATCTCCAAAGCGGCCCTCCACTCTGGTTCTTGTTTTTCTTCCTGTAAAAACAGTCTCCATTGGCAAAAGTCCCAGGCCGCGGATACATCCTCCTGCTTCCACCCCTTCCGGGTCGCTCAAACGCTCTCCCAGCATCTGATAGCCGCCGCAGATACCAAAAATCACTGTGCCGGACTGAGAAGCTTTCAAGATCGCTGCCTCCAAGCCATTCTGTCTCATCCAGAGAAGATCCTCCATGGTATTTTTTGTTCCCGGCAGGATGATCAGGTCCGGATGTTTCAGCTCGGAAGGATGTTTCACATAGCGGAGCGAAACGCCTTCCAGCATTTCAAAGGGATTAAAATCTGTGAAATTGGAAATCCTTGGCAGGCGGATTACCGCGATATCTACCAGCTTTACTTCCTGTTTTCTCTCAAAGCGCTGAGAAAGCCCGTCCTCATCCTCCACCTGGATATTCAAATAAGGGGTCACTCCTACCACCGAAATCCCTGTTTTTTCTTCCAGCACCGGAATTCCAGGATCCAGGATCGTCTTATCCCCCCGGAATTTATTGATGATCAGTCCTTTTACCAGGCGCTTCTCATCCTCCTCTAAAAGCTCCACCGTTCCCACCAGTTGGGCAAACACGCCGCCCCGGTCAATATCCCCCACCAAAAGGACAGGAGCCCCGGCTGCTTTCGCCATACCCATATTCACCAGATCCTCCTGTTTTAAGTTGATCTCCGCCGGGCTTCCGGCTCCTTCTATTACAATAATGTCAAATTCCTGTTCCAGTTTACGATAAGCCTCCATCACTCTGGGACGCAGGTTTTTCTTAAAGGCAAAAAACTCTCGGGCTGACATATTCCCCAGCACCTCACCGTTGACAATCACCTGGCTTCCCACATCATTGGTAGGCTTTAAGAGGATGGGATTCATCTCCACTCTTGGCCGGATGCCTGCCGCCTCCGCCTGCATCACCTGTGCCCGTCCCATCTCCAGCCCCTCCTCTGTAATAAAGGAGTTCAGCGCCATATTTTGGGATTTAAAAGGCGCCACCCGGTAGCCATCCTGTTTAAAAATCCGGCAAAGCCCTGCCGCCAGCAGACTTTTTCCCGCATTGGACATGGTCCCCTGTATCATAATCGCCTTCGCCATCACTTCATCCCCTTCTCTTCCAAAATAATCTTCAATATCTGAAGCAGTTCCCGATTTTCCTGTCTGGTTCGCACTGCGATCCGAAAGTATCCCGGCTCCAGCCCCCTGTAGTTGCTGCAATCCCGGATCAAAATCCCCTGCTCCATGCATTGCTGCCACAGATCCTTTTGCCCCTGGAAAAAAATATAATTTGCTCTGGAATCATAACAGAAAAATCCAAGCTCCTTCAGCTCGCTCTTCAGCCATTCCCGCTCCTTTGCCAGATAACTCCTGCTCTTCTTCGCAAACTCCTGCTCTTTCACAGCAGCCACTCCCGCCATCTGCGCCGGCAAAGAAACGTTCCAGGGCTGCAGTACCTGCCTCATCTTCCAAAGCAGTTCTTCATTCCAGCTGATGCCATAGCCCAGCCGCAGTCCTGCCATGCCATAGAGTTTTGTGAATGCTTTCAGCAAAAACAGCCAGGGATTGGCAGGAAGCATACGCTTCATGGACAAATCTTCCCCCTGATCTGTAAGGCCATTAAAGCATTCATCCAATACTGCCAGCACCTGCTTCTCTCTGCATCTGTCCAAAATCCGCTCCAACAGTTCTTCTGGAATCAAAAGTCCGGTGGGATTATTGGGATTACAAAGGAAGAGCAAATCCAACTCTTCTGTGATCTGCTCCAGATAGTCCTCCTCCAGCAAAAATCCGCTCTCCGGCCGGCACGCATAGTAAGTAATCTTGCAATCTGCCGCCTGAAGGGCCTGCTCATACTCTGCAAACCCCGGTGTCACCAACAGCGCCCGCTTCGGTTTCAGCGCCAGCGTCAGCCCAAAAATCAGCTCTGCGGCCCCGTTTCCGCAGATGATCTGTTTTTCCGGTATCTCTTCCAGACAGCTGATGGCTTCCCGCAGTTTCCTGCATTCCACATCTGGATAATGTTCTGAAAACTCCACCCCTTTTATTGCCGCCTCCCTCACAGACGGCGGCATTCCGAAAGGATTGATATTTGCTGAAAAGTCCAGCCGATATTCTCTTGTATAAATATCCCCCCCATGTACCTGGAGTCGGGTATTTTCCTTTCTGTCCATCCTTCCTGGACCTCCTTATATTTCCAATCTTACGCTTCTTTCCGCTTTATTTCTTCCGTCTTCTTGTTCTCTTCTCTCTGTTTTCTTACAGTCTGCTCCCCAAAAAACAGCCTGTCAGGCCAAGCGCAAGGAGAAGTGCCAGAGTCACTGCGGAGGTGACATACAAAAGGCGGTTGGCTCTCACAATATCCTCCGCTTCCACCGGTCGAAGATGATCCCCTATCGTCTTTTTCTTATGCAGTTTTCCAAAATACCAGGCATCCCCTGCCAGCTCCACTCCCAACGCGCCGGCCATCACCGCTTCCGTCTGCGCAGAATTGGGGCTGGCATGATTCAGCCGATCCCGCTTAAATATCTTCCATGCATTTCTCCCATCCAGTCCTGCCAGAGGACTGCAAAGCACCATCATCAGCCCGGAAAATCTGGCGGGAAAAAAATTAAGCACATCGTCCAGCTTCGCTCCATATCTTCCAAAATTCAGGTATCGGTCATTTTTGTACCCAATCATGGAATCCATGGTATTCACTGCCTTATAAAACCAGCCCAGCACCGGGCCGCCCAGCACCATAAACACCATGGGGGCAATGATTCCGTCGGAAGTATTCTCTGCCACCGTCTCCACCGCTGCCTTAGTAACTCCTGCTGCATCCAGATTCTGGGTATCCCTGCCTACAATCATGGACACTGCCCTCCTTGCGCCAGGCAGATCTCCCTTTTCCAGCTCCCGGTACACCTTCATGGACTCATCCCTAAGAGAGCGTACCGCAAAAAGCTGATAGCAGAGAATCGTCTCCAAACCGAACTTCAGCCATGGATGAATCCGCCCGGCCAGCCATAAAAGCCCTGCTGGGACGGAGACGGTCACCGTAACCACCAAAACCACCAAAGCAGCCCCGGCCAGACGTTCTCCTCTGGGTGTAGAGGGAAACAGGCGGCGCAGCCCTCTCTCTCCTGCGCTGATCAGACTTCCCACCAACCGTACCGGATGATACAGCCAGTGAGGATCTCCCACCAGCAGATCCAGCAAAAATCCTGCCAGCACAGCAGGCAGCCATAGCACTTCCATTTTTCTTCCATCCTTTCCATTTCTGATGCCGGATCCTCCTGAGCTTCAAAAGTCTCCTGTTTCATCTGCTTTTTTCCTCATGTATTCCCTGCATTTTTCCACAAACCGCCAGGCTGCCTTTGGATTGGAATAATAATACAGATGAGGAAAGCCTGCCACCAGCGTTTCTTTCCCCTGGATACAGTCCCAGCCACGGCTGCTCTCCGGCTTCGCCGCATAGAAGGACGAACCGCAGCAGGTGCTCTCATAATAATGAAACTCATGGCCCCGGATAGGCCCCACATCCTGCCCAAGCATCTGATTTTTCAAAGGCTCCAGGGTGATGTACCCAAAACGCCCCAGTTTCTTTGTAGAGTATCCATGGCCCTGGATGGCTCCCACCATGGGGTAGGATCTCCCTTCCAGATCTTCCAGGCTCTCCTGAAGGTAGAGAAAACCGCCGCACTCTGCCATACAGGGCAATCCCTGCTGCAAAGCAGTCCGAATGCTCTCCCGCATAGACTGATTTTCACTGAGTGCCTTCCCATACAGTTCCGGATATCCTCCGCAAAGCAGCAGCCCCTGACATTCCGGAAGCGTTTGATCCTTCAGCGGTGAAAAAAAGCAAAGTTTTGCCCCCATCCGCTGCAAAAGTTCCAGATTGTCCTCATATAAAAAGCAAAAGACCTCATCCTTTGCCACTGCGATGGTGGGCATAAGAAGCGTTTCTGAAAGAACTTCTTTCTGACCCTGAGACTCCGAAAACTCCTGACACAAAGTTTCATTCTCACCTGCCAGATATTCCCTGGGAACCGGATCCTCTGCATAAAGATGGCCAGCCTCTTCTGCCAGCCGGATCAACGCCTCAAGATCCAAAGTTTCTTCTAAAATTCCTGCCAGTTTTTTCAGTTTCTTTCTTAAATCTGAAATTTCATGCGGAAGGATCAGCCCCAGATGACGGCTTTCCAGATTCAGCTCCTTCACCACAGGCACATAGCCGTACACGGCAATCCCCAGCTGTTCCTCCACCATATTCTTCATTCTGGGATATAGCATAGAAGAAATCTGATTAAAGATCACCCCTTTAATCCGGCTGTCCTGACGAAATTCCAAAAAGCCTTTGATCTGAGCCAGCGCGGAAACGCTCATGCCTCGGACATTGACAATCAGAATCACAGGAGTATCTGTGACTCTCGCAGCATCATAGGCACTGGCCTTCACAGAAATCCCGCCAAGCCCGTCATAGTAGCCCATCACACCCTCGATCACAGAAATATCTGCCTTCCGGGCCTCCTTTAAAAATAAATACCGGGCTGTATTTTCATCGGAAAAAAAGGTGTCCAGATTTCTTGATTTTGTTCCAATCACTCTGGAGTGAAACATAGGATCAATATAGTCCGGCCCGCACTTAAAGGAGGCCACCTTCATCCCACGGTCACACAGCGCCTGCAAAATTCCGCAGGTAATCATCGTCTTTCCGCTGCCGCTGGCTCCTGCTGCCAGCAAAATTCTGGGAATTCCCATCTGCTTTCCTTCCTTTTCTTTCTTAATCCCTTTTTGCTCCCTTTCCGGTGCAGGAGATAATATATACTGGATTCTGGCCCATCATCATATGATAGCCCGCCAGCTTCCGGGATCTGCTCACACTCACCGACACCACATCCTGCCGAAACACTGGAAGAGTTTTGATGCAGTCTAACGCCTCTGCCACAGTTTCCAGAGAGATGGCGTTGATCACCATACGGATGCCAGGATTCTTCTTCAGCAGCAGTTCCATGATCTCCTTCAAATTGCCGGAGGAACCTCCGATAAATGCGTGGGTGGGAACCGGCAAAGCCTCCAGGGCCTGAGGTGCCAGTCCTGCCACCAGCCTCAAATTGGCTGCGCCGAATTTCTTTTTATTCTTTTCAATCAGATCCAGCGCTTCCGCCTTTTTCTCCACCGCATAGACCACGCCCTCCGATGCCTGCAGAGCCATCTCTATAGAGACCGAACCGGTCCCGGCTCCCACATCGTAGATCACGCTGTCCTTCTCCAACTCCAGCTTTGACAGGGATATACTGCGAATTTCGCTTTTGGTCATGGGAACCTGATCTCTGAGAAAGCACTCATCCTCCAGCCCATGAGTCACCGTCTTAAGTGGAGTATCATTTTCCAGCAAGACTGCTGTCAGATCCCCTACCTTTGCATTCTGCAGCGTTTCAGGTGTACCGGAAAGAATCTGCTCCTCCGGATAGGAAAGGGAACAGCCCACCTGCATCCTTACCTGTCCAAGTCCGTGTTCCATCAATTCCCGGCACAGGCCCCAAAAGCTTTCCTGCTTTCCCGCCAAAGCAAACACTTTTTTATTTCTTTGCACTGCTCCCACCAGATTCTGGCTGCGCCCGTGAACGCTCACCAGCTTCGCATCCTCCCAGGAGGTACCAAGCCTGCCGCACAGATACACCACGGAAGAGATGCCGTTAAGTACCCTGCAGTGATCCGCTCCCAAAAGCTCCTGAATCTTTTTGGCACCGCTGTAAAAGCCCACGTCTCCGGAAAGAAGAATCACCACTTTCTCATACTCCGGATGCTCCAGAAGATACGCCTGGATATCCTTGGGCAGATAGGCTTCTTTGTGAGGTTTGCCAAGCTCTGCCACCGTCTCCAGCATCCGTCCTGCTCCCAGAACTACATCCGCCTCCTCACAAGCCTGCCATACTTCTCTTGTCACATTCCAGGCACTGCCCATGCCAATGCCGGCCAACGTAATCTCAGGGTTCCCAAAAATTCCAAACTCCCGGCACAAGATTTGCCGGATCTCCCATTTGTCAGCCCCTGTCTCCTGCACAGGCCGGCCCACAACGATCAGTTTTGCCCCTGCCCGCTTTGCCGCCTGCAGTTTTTCCTGGAAGCCTCCGGTCTTTCCGGACTCCTTGGTCACAAGATAGCGCCCCTGGATCTGTTTTAGCATTCCATAGTTTAGCGCTTCTCCAAAAGGTCCCTGCATGCAGATTACATTTCTCCCGGAAAATCCCAGCGCCCTGCAGCTCTCCAAGGCCTCCAAAGAAGGAAGGACTCTGGCATACACGCGCTTTTCGTATTCCGGAATCACGGTGTACGCTTTTAACTCCTTGCTGCCTGTGGCTGCCAGGATGTTTCCTCTGGTCCCCTTCAGATACTCCGCAGCCTCCCGGACAGTATCCACAAACACACAGCTGTCTTTGATGGCTTCTTTTTCACGAAGCAGCCGCAGATACCGGCAGCCGGCTGCCAAGCAGGCCGTCTGAATCTCCCCGGTTACCACAGAAGCGTATGGATGGGTGGCATCCACCACCAGGCGGATCTTCTCTTCTCTTATCAGCTGTTCCATTTCCCCTGCATCCATCCTGCCCTGATGCACCTGATGCCCCAAAAGCTCCCGCTCCAGAATTTGAGCTCCATACTCTGTTGCCACGCAGATATGGCAGCCTACTCCTCTCCGGGCTAGAAACTCTGCCAGCTCTCTGCCTTCTGTGGTACCTGCAAATATCAAAAGACCCAGAGGAGCTCTCCGGCTTTTGTCTTCCTCCATCCGGCTATTTTCTGTTTTCACCAAAAACTGGTGATCTCCGCTTTTTTCTGTTTCCTGCACCTGACTGCCCTTCCTTTCCGTTTCTTTTCCAAAGCCCAGAGTTCTGCGCCCTCAACAGTTCTTACGTTTCCAGAGGTTCTTCAATTTCTTGAAGTCCCCAGGTTTTATGCTTCCTTCGTTCTGCTTCTAAGGCTGTCACAGAAGCTCTCTTTGCTTTCCTGCTCACGCCTCCGCAGACCGTCTCTCCACCCGATATCCCCTGGGTGTCACCATTCTGCCGTCTATCACCTGCGTCTGAGAATTTCCGATAAACACGGTGGTAAACATATCCACCCTGGCTTCCCTGAGTTCCTTTAAGGTGATCACCTGAACCTTCTGTCCGTCCCGGCCAATCTGCTCCACAATGCCGCACACCGTCTCCGGCGCCTGATACCGCAGCATCAGGTCGCAGGCTTTCTGAAGATAATCGTACCTCTTTTTACTGGAAGGATTATAAAGACACACAGCAAAATCTGCCTCCGCCGCGCACAGCAGCCGCTTTTCAATCTTCTCCCAGGGTGTCAGAAGATCGCTGAGACTAATCAGGCAAAAATCATGGATCAACGGAGCCCCCAGCACTGCCGCCCCGCTTAAAGCTGCAGTCACCCCCGGTATCACCTCCACCTGAATTCCCGGATAATCCTTCCCAATCTCAAACATAAGGCCGGACATCCCGTACACCCCGGCATCTCCGCTGCAGATCATCGCCACCGTTTTCCCCTTCTTTGCCTCCTCAAAGGCCAGTACACACCGCTCTGCCTCCCTGCGCATAGGTGTTGTAAGAAATTCCTTCCCCGGGAAATGCTCTCTCACAAGATCCACGTATACAGTATAACCAACAATCACATCACAGCTTTTTAAACATTCTGCTGCCTGGATCGTCATCTGCTCATAATTTCCCGGGCCAATCCCCACTACCATAATTTTATTCAAAATATGCCCTCCATTCCTCTATAGCCAAAGCCGCCGTCATGCCGCCCTCTGCCTTTTTCCTGATCAGAAGTTTCCCATTTCCGCTTCCTTTCACTGCGCTGCGCTCGCACACATTATCCACCCCTACCTGGCCTGCCACAAAGGCAGAGCCCGAAAACGCTCCCGTCACCTGGGAAAGCTCCTGGGCAGAATATACGGCAAAGGGAAGCTGATACTTTTGGCAGAACGCTAAGATCGCCGTCTCCTCTTTTTTTCTGTCAATACTGCACACTGCTTTTAATGACTCAAAAGCAATCTGATTCTCTTTTAAACAGTCCAGGAGAAACTCCTCTAAAGTTTCCTTGGGAATCCCCTTTCTGCACCCCACGCCTAAAACAGCAATCCGGGGAATCAAATGCAGCGTGTGGGGAAACGGCCGCTTTTCCTTATTTACGGTGATGCAGATTCCATATTCCAGGCGCTGATCTTCCAGATCACTCTGCTCTCCATTCGACTGTTTCATTTTCTCCCGCTCCAGCACTGCCGGATCGCCCTGCTCTCCTTCGGGCTGTTTTTTCGCTTCCTGCTCCAGACCTCCGGGCAGTTGCCCGCTCCAGGAAAAGTCGCTGGAAAAGCCAATTGTCTCTCCGTCCAGCAGTCTGGCGGAAACCATCTTTGCCAGCTTCATATCTCCTATGGACAGCCGGTTTTTCCTAGCAAATACATCCACTGCAAATCTTGCATTCAGGTCTGTGGCTGTGGTAATTACCGGAATAAAACCGAGTCCCCCGGCCAGGTGACTGCACAGCTCATTGGCGCCTCCAATATGGCCGGACACCAGAGAGATTACGAATTTTCCCAGTTCATCCACCACCAGAACTGCCGGATCCAGCGTTTTTCCTTTTAGATAGGGGGCAATGCTGCGCACCGCGATTCCGGTTGCCCCTACAAATATCACTGCATCACTGTCTGCAAACGCCTTTTTTGTCCACTCCTTCAGATTCCCCATCCAGGAGCGAATCCCTTCCGGAGGCTGAAACTCTTTTTTTCTGCACCATACCTCCACGCATTCACAGCGCTGCTCTAAGAATCTCTTGATTGCCAGTGAGGTCTTCGCTCCCTGGGCAGTAAAGCAAATAACTGCAATTTTCATAAATCTCCATCCGTTCTGCCCTGACGAAACTCCGTAGTAAACTCCGGATCATACAGCTTTGACCGCTCGTAGCTGCTGTGAGTCACCACATCTCCCACAATGATCAGCGCTGTCTTGGTAATATTGTGAAGAGCTGCCGTCTCTGCCAGCGTAGACACAGTACACACATAGGCTTCCTGGTCCGGCCAGGTGGCTTTATAGACAATGGCTGCCGCCGTGTCCGGGCTGTATCCGCCCTCCATCAGACGTTTCTGCAGCTCTGCCAGCATCCCGGTACTCAAAAAGATCACCATGGTGGCCTGATGCGCTGCGAAGGAGGCAATCTCCTCCTTTTCCGGCACCGGAGTCCGGCCTGCCATCCTGGTGATCACCACGCTCTGGGACACCTGAGGCAGCGTATACTCTAAATTCAGGGCAGCGGCAGCCCCGCAAAAGGAACTGACTCCAGGACAGTAGTCATAAGAAATCCCTTTCTCATCCAGCACATCCATCTGCTCCCGGATGGCCCCATACAGGCAGGGATCCCCGGTATGAAGGCGCACGGTCATCTTCCCCGCCGCCTCTGCCTGGAACATCACTTCCAGTACTTCTTCCAGAGTCATGCGGGCGCTGTCGTACACCAGACAGCTTTCCTTTTTATAATCCAGGAGTTCCGGATTTACCAATGATCCCGCATAGATAATCACATCTGCCTCCTGTAAAAATCTCATTCCCCGAACCGTAATCAGATCCGCCGCTCCGGATCCTGCTCCTACAAAATGTATCATGTCTTTCTCCTCCTATGATTCCAAGATATTCCGACCTCTTCGGTTCTTTATTTTGCATACAGCTTCACCTTGGGACTCCTTTGCTTCGATCTGGAACGTATCCTTCAGGCTTTTTCAGAACAAAGTGAGCTTCGCACACTCCGCGAACCAGTTTTCCAGGCAGCACATCTTTGTTCCGCGCGCGTAGTTGCGCATATTTGCCCGCCGCAGTGCGATCCTGCCAGGCATTTTTGTTTCAATAGGAAGGAATTTCCTATGAAACAAGATAGTTCTCTGAAAGCTAGGGAGATTTTCTTTTTTCAAAATGCTTCAGAAGCTCCCCTGCCCCCTGAGTCTCCCCCAGATATCCGTAAGCCCCTGAAAAGAGGACTGCTTCTGTAAGAATCGAGCCACCCACCCGGTGCTGTAAATATTCCCGTATCTTCCCTGCAGCCAGCTCCATCGCTTTTTTTCGTACTCCCGCCTGTTCCATGATCTCCAAAGCCTCATCCGTGGTGATCGTCTCCAAAATTTGCCTGGCCGTATCCGCATCTGCCCCGGCCCGCAGGGCAAATGCAGCCATCAGTTCTGCCCGGCTATCCGCCTCCCTGGAATGGGTATTCATAATACCTCCGGCCACTTTAATAAACTTTCCCACATGAGCTACGAACAAAATCCCCTTTATCCCCAATTCCACAGCCATATCCAGAGTTTCCCCCACATAGTTGCTGCATTTCACAGAGCTGGACAGATCCACGGTCATCTGCTCTCTGGTAAAAGCCTCCCCATAATTCCCCGGAGTAACCAGCAAGTATTCCCTGCCTTCCGCCCGCTTCATCTCCATCTCCACCCGGATACTGGCAATCAGGGCAGCTTCACTCATAGGAACCACGATTCCGCTGGTGCCAAGAACGGAGATCCCTCCCTGGATCCCCAGCCTGGGATTAAAGGTTTTTGCTGCAATCTCCTCCCCCTTAGGAATGGAAATCAAAACATCCAGTCCTCCTTGATACCCAAACTCCCGGCAAACTTCCGTTACTGCTTCCCGGATCATCTTTCTTGGAACCGGGTTGATGGCCGCCTCCCCCACCGGAACCTGAAGGCCTTTTCTGGTAACCCGCCCTACGCCCACGCCTCCATCAATAAAAATTTGTTCTCTCTCATCTTCTCCGTTCCTAACCGACTGAGCTTCCTCCCTCGGATTTTTCCTTTCCAGAGACCTTTCCTCCGTTTCCCGAAAAGAAACCCGTGAAAAAACTAAAATCCCATTGGTAGCATCCGGATCATCTCCCCCGTCCTTTCGCACGGCACAGGAGACAGCCTTCTCTTTCTGATCAATATTCAAAATTTCCAAATGCAGTGTGATTCCCTTGGGCGTTATCAGAGAAATCTGCTCTAACCGGGCTCCGGAGAAAAGCATCCAGGCTGCTGCCTTGGAAGCCGCCGCTGCGCAGGAGCCGGTGGTATAACCGCAGCGAAGTTTTTTATGATATTTTGTCACATACAGATTTTCTACTCCCGTATTTCCCATACAGCCTTCTCCTTCTTCTTTTATTCCGCCGCAGTGCGTTCCTGCACGGAGTGCTTTTTTATGTCATAGGAGGCAAACTCCTATAATGAAACATAGAATCCTGCACCGCAGGATTCTACGCCTGCGGCGGGGCGCCTTAGCGGCAGCTTTCCTATCCGCCGCAGTGCGTTCCTGCACGGAGTGCTTTTTTATGTCATAGGAGGTAAACTCCTATGATGAAACATAGAATCCTGCACCGCAGGATTCTACGCCTGCGGCCGGGCGCCTTAGCGGCAGCTTTCCTATCCGCCGCAGTGCGCTCCTGCACGGAGTGCTTTTTTATGTCATAGGAGGTAAACTCCTATGACATAAAAAAACTGCCGTCTTGCGACAACAGTCCTATCACTGCTTCGCCGGTTGCCGCAGCTAAGCACAGTGAGAGGTATCTGACTTTCCGAAAATTCTTTCGGCGACACAGTAACGGACTTGTTCAGGATTCCCACCTGATTCCCTCTTGCTATTTCATTGTTCTCATAAATCTCAAGTTTCTCATTCAGGCTTAGGAAGCTCATCGATGAGTTCTGACGCTTTTAGGGCCTGACGGATAATGTGTATCCCCTCCGGCTCCAGATCTCCGAAATCAGGGCACTCATAATACTCATCCTTCAAAAAAGCATTGGACAACTTAAAAATCTCAGCGTCATACCCTTCCATCTGGTGCTCCAGAATTTCCCCCTGTTCTTTCATATAATTCAAGTTTTTGTCCCCTTCCAGGGTCATCTGATTCAGCACCTCCAGCATCACAATAAAATGTTCCTCGTCCCAGCTGGATAAATACATACATTTACACAGCCCCTTTGTAAAAAAAGGCGCTTTATAGTAGCAGGTCAAAAGATCCCGAAACCGCTGCCGATGCTCCGTATTTTCAAACAATTTATGATGGGACAAATCTAACAAACACTTTTCATACCAATTCATACCGGGGACTCACCTCTGCACAAAAATAGTTATTCCATGAGTTTCCAACCTTCATGGAATAACTATAATTTATTTTCTTCAAGAATACAAGGTCATTTCTCAAAAAATCACAAATTTCCCATGGATTTAATGCATTTTGGAAAATACTGGCTCCAATGCGAAATAGCAGTCATCAAAAAGCTGCCGCATAGGCTTATAGGCTTTTACTGCCTCAGGGTCTGGCTCATGAACTGCCTGAATTTCCAGGAAACGGTCAATGGCAGTAAAGTCCTCATAAATTCCAGTTCCAACTCCGCCGATCACCGCCGCTCCCATAGAACCGGCCTCCTCCAAAACAGCTGGAACCGTGATCCTGGTATTATAAATATCTGCCATGATCTGCCGCCACACAGCTCCTTTTGCGCCCCCGCCTACTACCATAATCTCATCAATCTTCACCTGGGTCTTCAAGATATCCAGTACAATGGCCAGATTCATGGCCACCCCTTCCAGAACGCTTCTTAGCATATCGCTTCTGGTGGTCTCTGCCATCAGTCCAAGAAAGGCTCCCTTGGCCTCATGATTCCATCTGGGCGCCCTCTCTCCCAGAAGATACGGCAAAAACAGTACGCCGTTGGCTCCGGCCGGGCTCTTGGCAATCTCCTCATTGATAATATCATAGGGCGACCTGCCATTTTCCCTTGCCTGAAGGCTCTCAATCTGACAGATCGTATTTTTCAGCCAGCTGTAGCATCCACCTGCGCTCTGCATAGTTCCATTGGGAGCGTAAAGTCCGGGAACTGCATGCGCCCAGTTCACAGACCGCATCTGCGGATCATAAATCGGTTTCTCAGAAGTCGTGGTGATCCATGCGGAGGTTCCCATGCAGCAGTAGGTTTTTCCCGGACGAATGGAGCCGGCTCCTACATTGGCAGTAACGCCGTCACCGGCTCCCAGCACCACAGGCGTTCCCGGTGCCAGTCCGGTAAGTTTTGCCGCCTCCTCCGTCACTCCTCCTGCCACAAAGGTAGAAGGCTTCACCTCCGGCAGCTTATCTCCATCAATCCCAGAATACTCAACAAGTTTCTCAGACCATTGGAACGTGTTGATATCAAAACATTCCATGCTGTTGGCGTCTGAATACTCTGTATAAAACTTCCCGGTAAGCCGGAACACAATATAGTCCTTGGCATTCAGCGTCTTATAAGTCTGTTCATAGATCTCCGGTTCATGATCTTTTACCCACATCAATTTCTGCACCCCGTAGGAAGCGGTATTGCGATGCCCCACAATGTGATAAAAGTCCTTCTGACTGATCTTTTCCTCCAGCCTGGCCGCCTGCTCCACAGCCCTTTGATCCGCCCAGATGATGGCTTTTCTTAAAGGATTTCCCTTCCGGTCCACGCAAAGGCATCCCATCATCTGACCGCTGAAGCTGACTGCTCCAATATCCTTCGCATCGATCCCCGCAGACTGAATCAGATTTTTGCTGGTAATGCACACAGCATTCCACCAGTCATCTGCATCCTGCTCTGCCCAGGTGCCGTTAAAATAATGAACATCGTAAGCAAACACCTGGCTGCCTACCAGCTTCCCCTCAACGGTAAAGAGACTGGCCTTGTTGCCCGACGTTCCCAAGTCGTGGGCTAAAATGTATTGACTCATATAAAATCCCCCATTGCTGTTTTTCATTTCATAACTTTTCTTTCAATTTGGCATCCGCGTACAAAAGGCACCCCTCCCTCTGCGCACCGATGCAGCCCCATTTCCAACATATCTTCCTTGTATTACAGCCATTCTAACGGCGCTGAAATTTCATTCAGCCGTGCGATCATCTCCTCCGTCAGATTCCAGGTAAGGGAGTGGACATTCCGTTCCAGCTGCTGGATTGACGAAGCGCCTCCTATAATAGAAGTCACTTCTTCTTTCTGGCGCAGCCAGTTTAAGGACACTTCATTCATGGGGCGTCCGATCTCCTCCGCAAAAGCCTTCACCTGACGGCCCGCCTTCATATAAGTCTCAAACTGGGGGCCTGCCAGCTTTGGATTAGCGCTGCGGATGTCATGTTCGGAAAAGCGCTTTCCATCCAGGAACTTTCCTGCCAGCAGTCCCTGAAACATAGGACTGTAGGGCAAAAATGCCTGACCATATTTTTTCACAGTGGGAAGCACCTCCGACTCGGTGCGGTAATCCAGCGGAATGGAATGATAGCTTACCGGATTGCGCTCCAGCAGGTTATACAGAGACTGCTGACAGTTTACCTCCACAAACCCCATCATCTTCTCCACATCTGCCTGGCTAAAATTGGAAAGTCCTACGTAGCGAATCTTTCCTGCCTTTTTCAGCTCCTTCAGGGCATCTGCCGTCTCTTCCAAAGGAGTATTCGGATCCGGCCAGTGCATCTGATAAATATCAATGTGATCTGTCTGCAGGCGGCGAAGGCTCTCATCAATCTCCCGAAACAGATTTTCCCTGGACAGATTATTCTGGGTTTCATACTTTTTCTCCCAGGTCAGCCCTGCCTTGGAAGCAATGAGCACCTGATTCCTCTTGCCATCTTTCAGAGCTTTCCCCAACAGAGTCTCAGATACACCCCAGCCGTACACCGGTGCTACATCAAAAAAATTGATGCCCATATCAATGGCCGCATGAATAATGTCAATGGATTTCTGATCCTCAGAAGTATCCCAATCTCCTCCAAATCCCCAGCATCCCACTCCAATGGCTGAAATCTCTTCCTCGATCATTCTTACTTTCTTATAAATCATATCCTGACTCCTTTCCAGGGCGCGAAACACTAATCTTGGAACTTTTCAATGCAGGGCACCACATAAATCCGCTTCTCTCTCCCCGGGTTCTCAAATCGTTCCATCAAAAGCTCCATCGCTTTCCGCCCCATCCCCTTGGCATCCCGTGTCACGCACTCATACTGATAGCCGATCGTATCCAGGATGGCAATGTGGTCAATCCCCACTGCCTGTATATCCCGATCCAGCTTTTTTTTACACTCCCGCAGGGCCCGCAGAAAACCTAAGGTAGTGGCGTTGTTGCAAAGCACCAGACCTTCCGGCTCTTTTCCCTGCCGGAACATATCCAGGGCAATCTCATAGGCACGATCAGCCATATAGTTTCCCTCAAACACATACTGTTCCTCAACGGGCAGATGATGATCCTCCAAAGCCTGGGCATACCCCTGGTATCGGTCTCTGGCATGTTTCAGGTTCATATCTCCGGTAATAATACCGATTTTTTTACTTCCTTTTTTAATCAGCCGCTCTGCTGCAAGATATCCGCTCTGAAAATTCTCATAGAATACGCCGTCCCACTGAGCATTCTCAATCTCGCGGTCCACTAAAACCACAGGAATATGAAGATTTTTCAGCTGAACCCTTACAGAGCGGGCTGCCTTTGCATCCGAATATCCAATAGCAGGCGCAAAGATCACACCTTTCACCCGCTGCTGTTCCAGCATAGACAAAACCTTCTTTTCTTTCTCCCCGTCGTTTCCTGTATTGCACAGAATCATGGTGTAATTGTTCTGATCAATCACCCCTGAGATTCCCTCCAAAACCTCTCCAAAAAAAGGATTATCCACCTCAGGAATGATAATCCCAATGGTGTTCGTCTCCCTTCTCGAAAGATTTTGGGCTGTGGCAGATGGAGAATAGTGATACTCCTTTATAATGGCTTCGATTTTATTTCTGGTGTTTTCATGCACATAGCCGCTGCTGTTAAGTACCCTGGAGACCGTTGACTTGGATACCCCGGCCATTTCCGCAATCTGTCCGATTGTTATCATTAATTATCTCACTTCCAATCCAGCATGTAGCGCTGGAAAATTACCGCATCCTTTGCATCCTGATCCAGAGCCTCCTCGCTCATGACGCCGCAGATAGGACGCCAGATTTTAATATCCTGTCCCACCTGACCGCCCATATTCACGAAAGGCTCCATCACTACCCGCTTGTCATAGCCAATGTCTTTTAAGGCTTCCCCAATCTCTCTCCAGGGGGTACGGCCCTTTCCGGGCACCATGCGGTTGCATTCACCGGTATGGAAATGTCCCAAAAGATCTCCGGCGGTGCGGATGGCTGCTCCGATGCTGGCCTCCTCAATGTTCATATGAAAAGTGTCCAGCATCACCCAGACATTGGAGCAGTCCGCTTCCTTTACAAATCTTACGCCTTCTTCGGCAGTGTTCAGCAGATAGTTTTCAAACCGGTTCAAACACTCCAGATTCAGATCCACGCCGTACTGGGCGGCTTCCCTTGCCAGAAGCCGGATCCCCTCCACCGCATTCTTCCAGTCCTCCTCCTTATCCACCGGACGGGTGTAGTCCACCGGCCAGTAGGAATAGAGTGCTCCGCCTACAGCGGTACTTCCCAGCTGTTCCATCACAGAAAACAGTTTCTTGTACCATTCCATGGCCGAAGCCCGCACTTCTTTATTGCCGATATTATGAGCTGCCACCGGGCCGTAGCCTACGGTCAGCTCGATCCCATTATCATCCGCAGCTCTTTTCAGCCTGCGGATCTCCTCCGGACTGTAATCCGGAAGGGGGGCTCCGCCAATCTCAAGAATATCAAACCCCAGCCTGGCCGCTTTGTCAACATATTTTACATAATCTGCTGACCATTCCTTTTCCCAATACGCATAATAAATACCATGCTTCATAAAATCACCTTATGCCTTTCTTGACTTTAACTGGTCGATCACTACTGCCAGGGTGATCAGCACGCCGGAGGTTACCTCCAATACGAAGGTATTCAGGCCGAACTGAGTGCCTGCATTGTTGATCAGTACCATCAAAATAGTTCCCAAGATCGTTCCTGTCACTGCACCCCGGCCGCCGCTAAGGGATGCGCCGCCGATAACGGAAGCTGCGATGGCATCCATCTCATACCCGTCTCCTCCTGTGGGATAAGCGCTGTTTACACGGGCGGTAAGCATCACGCCTGCAATACCGCACAGCACGCCGCAGAGACAATATACCGAATAAAACATTTTCCGAACCTTAATACCGCTCAAGCGGGCAACCTCCACACCGCTTCCGATCACATACAGGTTCCGTCCAAATATAGTGTATCGTAAGATTAAGATTGCAATCACGGCTACTGCGATCCAGATTAAAGCCAGATAAGGAATTTTACCTACAGAACCGATACCCAGCTCCATAACCTTGCGGTCAATACCGGAGATGGTCTTTGCATCAGAGATGATTTTTACCGCGCCGCGGATGATGGTCTGAGAGCCTAAGGTAGCGATCATAGGAGCTACATTAAATTCGTAGATAATGGCTGCGTTGTACAGTCCGCAGATGCCGCCGATCACGATGGCAATCATCACAGAGGGAAGCACGCCCATTCCCATCTTAGACTGGAGCAGCGCCAGAACCATGCTGGAAAGTCCGGTGATGGCTCCCACACTGATATCAATACCGGAAGTGATGATGATAAAGGTCTCTGCCACCGCCAGTACACCGGTAATCGAACACTGCTTCAGCAGATTCATTAGATTATATTCAGAAAAAAAGTTGTCTGTAACAATGGAAGCCATTGCGAACAGTACTACAATAATGGCAATCAGAGAAAACTCTGTGGTCTGGTAAAAATGTTTCATTCCAGTAGCTGATTTTTTCTTGTTCATGAGAATTCCTCCCGCTTTTATTCTTCAATGGATGCTGCCAGCAGCACCTGCTCTTCTGTTAAGTCCTTCATCTGCTCTTTGCTGTAGGATGCCGTGATCTTACCCTGAGCCATAACGATCATCCTGTCTGACAAGCCCATCACCTCAGGCAGGTAAGAAGAAATCAAAATGACTCCCTTCCCCGCCTCCGTCAGACGCTCAATGAGCTTAAAAATCTCTTCCTTTGCTCCCACATCTACACCCACGGTAGGTTCATCAAAAATTAATATCTCCGGATCTCTGCACAGCAGCTTTGCAATAACCACCTTCTGCTGGTTTCCTCCGGAAAGATTCCCTACCAGCTGATGAATGCTGGGTGTCTTTACATTAATCTTTTTGCTGAACTCTTCCGCCCGCTCATCTTCCTTTTTCAGATTGATGACTCCGCCTTTGCTGATCATATCATAAGAGTTCATATTGATATTGGTTTTAATAGCCAGAGGCAATGCCAGGCCGTCTGCCCTCCGGTCCTCTGTCAGAAAACCGATCTTTTTCTCCAGCGCATCCTGAGGATTTTTGATTTTGGTCTCTTTTCCCCGAAGGTAAAGTTTTCCGGAAGTATACTTGTCTACTCCGTAAATAGCCCGCATAATCTCACTGCGGCCAGCACCTACCAAACCAAAAAATCCCAGGATTTCTCCCTTATGTACGGCAAAATCAATCTTTTCAAAATGATGGCCGTCTCCAAAATTCTCTACCCGAAGCAGCTCTTCTCCCGGTTCAAAATGCCTGATATCATAGATATCCGACATAGCCCGTCCTACCATCATGGCAACTAAAGATTCTTTCGTTACTTCTTCAATCGGCTTGGTGTCCACATAGGTTCCGTCTTTTAAGATCGTAACTGAATCGCAAATATCCATAATCTCCTCCAGACGGTGGGAAATATAGATCACGCTGACTCCCTGAGCCTTTAACTCTTTAATATAGTCAAAAAGAATTTCTACCTTTTCGTTTTCCAGCAGTGCGGTGGGTTCATCAAAGATCACCAGCTTAATATTATCATTTACAGAAATCTTGCTGATAGTGACCATAGCCTGCATGGCAATGGGCAGATCTTTGATCTTTGCCAGGGGATTTACATCCATCTTAAACTTGTCCACAATCACCTGGCTTTCCTCGTTCATTTTCTTCCAGTCAACCGTCCCAAATTTCGTTTTCGGCACTTTCCCCAGAAAATAATTTTCCGCAATGCTCAGATCCGGCGCGATATTTACATGCTGATAGTTGGCAAACATGCCATGCTCCTGCGCCTGCAGGGCATCCATACCGGAAACCCAGGTTCCATTGTCATTCAAAGAAATGGTTCCCTTATTCGGCTTCTCCACACCCATGATACATTTAATCAAAGTGGATTTTCCAGCGCCATTTTCACCTACCAGAGCTCTTACCTCTCCTTTTTGGATGGTGAAGCTGACGTCATTGAGTGCGGTTACGCCGGGATAAAATTTACTGATATGTTCGATCTTTAAAATTGTATTATCCAAATCTCTTCCTCCCGAACTTGTGCGCCAGTGTACAAGGGACAACACGTTTTTCTTGTTTTTCTGCGTTTTCTTCTGTACTTGAAACGCATTGTCCTTTGTACGCCAACGCTGCAAAAGAGGGCCTCCCAAAACTATAATATTTGAATTTATAGATAGGTCTGCCCTCTTTGATTTTCATTCACCAGATACGCTTAATTCTAAGGTAAACCTCTTATCTTGCCAGCAGTGTAGGATTCAGCAGAGCCTGGGTAGCCTCGTCTTCCAGCATATCCTGAAGAACTGCGCTGGGCTCACAGTTTACCTGTTTCTCAGTTTCCGGATTCTTACCTTCCAGAACAGTGATGATGGCATTCTTAGCTGCCTCATAACCCTGAGTATAAGCATCCTGCACGATGATGGCATCCAGAACGCCGTCCTCTAATGCCTGAATCTCGGTAGCATCAGAGTCCACACCGATAATAACAGCCTTGTCGCCAAGGTTCGCAGTCTGAGCTGCTAAAACAGCGCCGTTGGCAGAAATATTGTTTCCGCCGTAGATACCGATCAGCTCATCGCCAAAAGTAGAAATCTGGTTTTCTACGTTAGCCTGTGCCTCTTCCAGGTTGTTGTTGTTGTAATAGGTCTCGGTGCAGGTGATCTCAGGAGCATGCTCTGCCATATAATCAACAAAGCCCTGCATTCTCTGCTCGCCGTTTGCATTCACCATGGAGTAGTTCATAGCAACCGTTCCTTTAGGCTCAATGCCTTTCTCTTCCATAAGAGCCAATGCCTGCTCTGCTGCCAGAGCGCCAATGGACATATTGGAGCAGTAATAGAACTGATTGTAGCAATCCTCATTATCTGTCACATCCCCTTGGAACAGTCCGCAGTTTACAAAATTCAAAACAATATCCTGTGCAACTGCTTCCATTGCCTTGGGAATGGTAGCTTCCGGAACCTGAGTAGCCGTAACAATGGCATCCGGCTTAGCTGCAATCGCTTCCTCAAATGCAGTTACATAGCCTTCTGTCTGGGACTCTTCTGCCGGTCCAGTGGTCTGAAGGTTAATCTTCACACCATACTCTTCTTCCATATCCAGAACTGCGTTCTGAATACCAATACCGATGTACTGCCAGAACTCGGATGCAGTAGAGCAGGACAGATAGATCAGATCCATCTCTTCCGGTGTCTCTGCCATTGCAGTAACGCCCATCATCATGCTTGCAGCCATGGTTGCGCTCAGCAGCGCGCTGATCAGTTTCTTTTTCATTTGAAATACCTCCTTAAAAGTAAAATAGTACCGCTCCTTCTGCGGTCCCCCTAAATCTTTCTGAAACGCGGCCCCTATATGTAACCGGTTCCATATCTAATATATAGTATAATCCACCAATTTTGTCAATCTTTTTTGTATTTTTTTCGTTTTTTCTTCTATTTTGCACAAATTTCAGGACTCTTTTTTGTATAGTATTTCTATTCTATTTCTATTTTTTCTAATAGTTTCTTAATTTAAATAAAGAACCGGTTCTATATTCGTATACAAAATCAGCATACAAGGACATAACGATTTTTCTTGTATGCTGATGGTATGCATTTTCATATGCAATTTGATTCCCTTGCATCTTAAAAATTAGTAGCCTCAAAATCCGTTCTTACAGCTTTCTAATTTTTTCTTCTTCACCATAATAAACTATTTTCATTAATCGCTCCATATCTTTTTCTGACGGCTGAATGGGATTATACGGTGTACAGCGATCCTGAAAGGCATGAATTAGCATTGCCGGTATATCTTTTTCGAAAACATCATCTTTATTTACAACTTCCTTCATTGTGTTCGGAATATTTACCGTTTTACGCAATTTTAAAACAGCCTCTCTCAAGTCTCCAAAACCGCACAACTCCTCCAGCCGCTGATATTTTCTGCTCGCCCGGTCACATGACTTATTATATTCCAGTATATAAGGAAGCGTTACTGCATTGGCCAATCCATGAGATACATGAAAAAATCCGCCAAAAGCGTGAGCAATCGTATGTACAATTCCCAACCCCGCCGAAGCAAATGCCATTCCTGCAATACAGGACGCATTTTGCATTTTCTCACGATACTCTAAATTACCCGGCTCCAAGTAGGCTAACGGCAGATACTGAAAAATCATCTGAACCGCCTTCTCGGCCAGCGCATCTGTAAAATCGGTAGCATTATTTGACACATACGCTTCAATCGCATGAGTAAGAGCGTCCACCCCAGTGTTGGCAGTCAGGCTTCCATTCATACTACTGGTCATTTCCGGAGGAAGGATTGCAACATCCGGTATCAGACGTACGTCTGCAAAAGAAAATTTTCTATTTTTCTTACTATCTGAAAGTACTACAGAAGCAGTTGCTTCACTTCCGGTTCCACTTGTAGTCGGAATACACATAAGATGAGCCTTTACTCTTAAATTCTTAATAATGCCCTTTTCCCTCAAGCGATCCATTTCCAGCCCCTTAAGCTGCGGATTTTCATAAAATGCCCAGATACCTTTTGCCGCATCCAAAGCTGAACCTCCGCCCAATCCAATAATCCAATCCGGCTGAAACGCCTCTGCCTTTTCTGCTCCTTTTAATATGCTATCAAATTCTGGATTCGGCTCCACCTGATCGAAACAACAGTATTTTGCTCCAATCTTCTCTAAATGTTCCGTAACTCGCGCCAGTTGGCCGCTCTGCTCTGCATAAGGTCCACTAGTTACTATCATTGCCGCCTTGCACTGTATCCCTTCAATATAATCAAGCGAATCTCTCCCTGAAACAATTGCATCTCCGCCAAATTTCATTACTTGCATTTTTCTCTTCTCCTTTACCCTCTAACGCCCCAATTATTTCTTACATCTTCTGCAAAACCAAAAAAGTCTTTCACTTCCAATACCGTTCCATCATCCAACACACACGTTCCATAAAACTTTCCAAAAACCTGATGCTGAAGCGATCCACCTTTGGAAAGATCACAGAGCGTAGAACGATCCAAGACAGGAACAAACTCCATATCAAAACGTCCGTCATTTGATACCATATGCCAGGGTGCACAGTCATATCCCTCTTCCGGAATATGAAAAACAATCTCATCAAATTTATGAGCTATTCCGTCATAAAAAATCATATTCTCTGTTGCACGGGAAAGATCTCCAAAACCGTAACCAATATTAAATCCGAAATTTTTTCCCTCAAGTTCGCCGCTGGCACTGCCCCAAAACCATCGATTCTCATTTGGCCATATTCCTCTTCCAAAATCCAGCACTGCAAAATCCTTTTCTGATGCAAAGGTATGTACAAAATCGCCTATCCGGATGCTTCCACTGGCTCTCATACAGTTTAGTTTCTCATTAAAATAAAAATATTCTTTTCCGTCTGAAAACGGAGTAACAATTACCATACGTTCCGTCTCCGGTACCGTTAATACCAGATCCAACTGATAATCCTTTCCGTCCTGGAAGTCCTTCATATTTGCTTTGATAATATGTTTCCCCTCTTTACGGATAAAAATAGCTTCAGCCTTTTCAGAGCGAAAATAGCAAGTCCCTTCATCGTCCTTAGGTTGGTCAAGATTTCCTGCACCATAAACACTTTCTGTTACACTGTACTGTTCCTTAAAATTCAACAGGCTGGCAGTAAACATTCCGAAAACTCCAAAATCATTGATCGTGACAGCAACGCCTATATCTTCATTCCCAATAAAATAATAATCCCATTCTTTTGCCCGACTGCGTTGCACCTTCATATCCTCCGGATTATATTGGAAATACATTTTTCGCGCCCATCCAGGATTCAATAATTCTCCATTTTCATTAAAAATTTTTTGAAAGTTTTTAATTTCATTCTGCATACTACCCCTCCTTAAAAATAACCGGCTTCATCCATGAGTAAAATTATCCTTATATAGCTGCAGCACCGCCCATAAGAGCAGCGCTGCATAATATTCTTTTACCAAACATTATTTACTTTTTCTGCAAATCCAAATTCATCCTTAAACTCAATCTCTGTTCCGTCATCTAAGACAGCCTTTCCTGAGAACAACCCAAATACCTGATGCTGGCCACTGGCATAATCTCCCACTTTCAATCTGGATTGGCGATCCATCACTGGAACAAAATCCATATCCAATCTTCCATCATTTGTTACAAATTTCCAGTTCTTCATATAACTCTCATCAGGCAGTACAAGTTTCAAATCCCCTATAACATCACCTGGTATCTGGAAGGTTAACTGATCAATCTTATTTGCTTTTCCATCATAAAAAATGATATTTTCTGTTGCATAAGAGGTATCTCCAAAACCATGTCCTATATTAAATCCAAAGGGCTTACCATTAATAGTCGTACTTAATGATCCCCAATACCATTCATTCACATGTTCCCAAATCCCTCGGCCCCAATCATTTGTACCCGTTGAATTCTCCTTGGTAAACGTATAGGTTTTCCCCGCGTACTCCATCATTCCCTCTGTTATCATATTGTTAACTTTGTAATTGTAATAAAATAAATTAGGATCTGACTTGTAGGGAATAACCATAACTGTTTTTTCTGTATTTGGCGTTATTACTTTAATATCAGCTTTGAAATCATTTCCTGGTGTTAAATCTTTAAAGTCTATTACGATATGGCAGCTATCACCCTGTTTATCATAAATGCCAAAAGCGCGATCTGTCTTGTAAGCAGTAGTCGTAAATACATCCCGAGGCATAAACATTCCTTCTGAACCTTGCTTCATCAAAATGTCCGATTCACAAACATACTTTTTATTCACATAATCCATAAACTGAACGGTTAACCGAGAACAGGAACCCACATTCGCCATAGATAAGCCCAAACCGTAATCTTTATTTAAAATCAGATAATACTCCCATTCTTTCATTTCTGTTTCAGGGACCTGAATTGCATCGCGATTGTACTCCAACAAGTACTCTCTTGACCAGCCTGCCTCAATTAAATGACCGTTTTTATTCAAAAGAGGATGCTCTTTTGTAATCTCGTGCTGCATAAATTTTCCCTCCATCTTTTTTCGCCTATATGATTCAGCTATACAAACAATCAAAAACCAAGATATGCTGTCTTTACTTGTTCGTTATTTAATAATTCCTGACCTGTACCCTCCATTGTAACAGTACCATTCTCCATTACATACGCGCGATCAGCGATCGCTAACGCCTGACGGGCATTCTGTTCAATAAGCAGGATACTCATACCCGTCTTATTCAAATCTTTAATAGTTCTGAATAGCTGCTCAATAATCAAAGGTGCTAATCCCAGGGACATCTCATCAATCATCATAATTTTAGGCTCGCTCATAAGTCCTCTGGCAATAGAAATCATCTGCTGCTCTCCGCCGGAAAATGTACTGGAAATACGGTTTTCATACTTCTTAAGCACTGGAAACATTTCATAGCATTTTTCCAAATTTTCCATGACACGTTTCTTATTTTTCCGATAATGATATGCACCCATTAAAAGATTCTCTCTTACTGAAATTTCCGGAAACAGCTGCCGTCCTTCCGGAACCATGCACAATCCCATTTCAGCACACTCATAAGAGCTAATGCCTGTAATATCTTTTCCATCAAAAACAACAGTTCCGCTCACAATCGGATTCATGCCACAGATAGAGCGTAATGTAGTAGATTTTCCTGCACCATTAGATCCAACGACCACTACAAGCTCACCTTCATTAACATGAAAGTTGACCCCCTGCAAAATTTGCAATCCACCCAATACAACATTAAGATTCTTAACCTGCAGCAACATTACTGTCACCTCCCAAATATGCTTTAATAACTTTTGGATTATTTGCTACCTCTTCTGGAGAGCCATTTGCAATAATCTGGCCATTCTCCAAAACAAACACTTTATCGCATAAACTCATAACCACGCGCAGCACATGTTCCACAATAAGCAATGTAATACCAAGTTCTTTTGAAACCTTCTTTACATACTTAAGAATCAGCTCTACTTCACTTGGCACTAACCCCGCAAAAAGTTCATCCAATAATAATAATTCCGGCTGAGTTGCCAAAGCTGCTGCCAATTCTGCTTTTTTTCGATCATACATATTTAGCTTTGAAATCTTAGCTTTTTCTTTCCCCGTAAGACCAACAAAATCAATCATTTCTTGAGCCTTTGCAATGGCCTCTTTTTTGTTTTTAATCTTACAATAGGCTCCTACTCTTACCGATTCTTCCAATGTCATGTCTGGAAACGCCTGTGCTTTTTGGAAAGTGGTGGAAATTCCCTTTCGGCAGATTTTATATGGATCCTGATTTGTAATTTCTTCATCTTTAAAATAAATATGACCGCTAGCCACTCTGTTAAAACCTATAACAGCTTTAAAAAAAGTAGATTTCCCTGCTCCATTTGGTCCGATAAGACCGACAATCTGGCCTTTTTCAAAGTTCACATTAACATTTTTATTTGCATTAACTCCACCGAAGGTGATCGTTACATCCTCCGCCCTTAAAAACATCTTATCCCTCCTTACTCAGCATCTGCCTTGGCATCCTGATTTTCTATACTACGCACATCAATTTCTTTAGGCTGGAAAATTTTGCTTCCCATAATTCCCTGTGGGCGAAGCAGTGCCATAACAATCAATACCAACGCATAAATTACCACTGAAAGAGAGGCAAACTCGGTGGGCATTGCACCTCTGATATATTCATCCATGATGATAAGAATAGCTCCTACCCAGGGTCCAAATATATGGCCTACGCCGCCTACCATACATACCATCATAATACGCAATGATACTGTTCCATTAAAGACTTCTGCATTATGTGCCATCATATAAATAGCGTAAAAACTACCAACTATTGATGCCATAGTAGCACTGATTAGCACTGCTAAAATACGCCATCCGCGAATATTCACTCCTAAAGATGCTGCCAATTGTGGATTTTCTTTCAAGGCTACAAACATTGTTCCCACTCGACTAGAACGTATTACCTGAAATATTACAGTCATTAATACAGCCATACACAAACCCAATACATAGAGTTCTTTACGAGTAAGCTGCCACTCTCTCGGAAGAGAAATTCCCAGCCAACCACCAGTGATCGTAAGCTGTCCTGCTAATGTATAAAAAATAGAATGAATGCCAATTAAAGCCATCGTAAAATATAATCCAGATAATTTAGATCCAACTAGTCCTACAATAAGGGCCACAACTAAATTCGCTGCAATGCCTACTAATAATCCCACCAGCGGATTTGAACCTGCCCGTGCCAGCATCAAAGACATTCCATAAGCCCCTATACCATAAAACAACGCATGCGCAATAGAAAACAAACCAGACATGCCGGAAAGCAAATTCCATGACTGCCCTAAAGCAATATAAATAAATACCAAAATTCCAATATTTATATTACGCCGACTGCCACCGATAGGAAGGTAAATAATCAATGCAGCCACAGCTAACATCACAATCAAATAAATACTTTTTTGTTTTGTCAATTTCAAAGATTGCATCTTCTCTCCCTCCCCCTTAAATAGTGCGCGCTACATTTTCCGCCTTATTAAAAATACCATAAGGACGCAGCAGCAATATAATAACAAACATAGCATATAAAATCGGATCATGGTAAAAGGGACCAATAATACCTTTAATCAACGAAGATACTACGCCAATGATCAATCCGCTAAGAAATGCACCATACAGATTTCCTATTCCAGCAGAAATGCAAATAATAAACGCATAAGACTGCCAGGTAGTCCCGAAATTGGGTTCAACAGTAAACATAGTCATCAGCATGATGCCAGCAATAGCTATCATAACGTAGCTGATGGAAAACGCCAAATCTAAAATACGCTCACTCCGAACTCCCATCAAAGATGCTACGTCACGGTTTTGAACCACAGCTCTAATGGCACGTCCTGTCCAAGTCTTACTCAAAAACAGCTGAAATCCTATTAAAATTGCACCGGATAAAATAAAACAAAAAAGCTGTGTCAGCCCAATACTAATATTTTCCGTAAAATAAAATCTTTTCTCCAAAAGGCCAAAATCACGTGGATAACTTGTGAAAAAGAAATTAGCCAAATTAACAATAATTAACTGCAAACCCATGGTACACAAGATCTGTGTATTACGATTATTAGGACGCAAAACCGTTTTTCTCATAACCCATCCTAATACAACGTTAAATACTAAAACAAATAACAAAGTAAGCGGTATCGGCCATCCCCACATAGCAATGGGCCAATAAGTTAAATACATAGTAAACATAATACATGCGCCATAGGCAAAATTTGCAAACTTTAAAGCACCACACTGGAAGCTCCAGGCAGCAGAAGTCAAACCATAGAGTCCTCCCATGAGAATTCCATTTATAATATAGCTAATAATCGCAGTCAAAGTCACTAGAATTTCTCCTCTCTCAACACAGCAGGGTGAACAACGGGAGATTGTCCACCCTGCTCCTATAAAAATTAACTATTTGAACATTTATTGTAATCACTTTGTCCAAGGAACAACCGCTTCGCTAGTCGCAAGGAAATCAGGATATACACAGTTGAGTTCACCGCCGACCCACTGGTTGATAATGTACTGTTCTGCCTTCTTGTTATCATTCAATTCGTCAAAATCAATCCCCCAATACCAAACCAACTCACCATAATCTGCTTTAAACTCTTTCATAGCATCTGCTACAATTTTCGGGTCATCCCATGTAGCTGGATCTAAGGACTCAAGAACTTTGAAATAAATCTCCATGCCTCCATATGCCTGCAATGCATGAGCCAACGGTTTCCATCCGTGCTTCGCTTCATAGTCCTCACTCATTTTTGTAATGCCAGGAGCAGCATCTTCCGAGATAGAAGGTGTTGTATAAGACAGAGATAATACGCCATCTGTAATTTCATCGCCTAAGTCAGCAAAGTTAGGCGTATCATAATAGCAGCCTGCTGCTACTGTAAGAGGCGGTGTATACTTTAACTCTGCCATCTTCTTCTGGAAGGGAGCACCGTCTGCCGCTCCTTGTATCGGAATAAGCACATTATATTCTGTATTCATCAAAGTGGTAACGATAGATGTAAACTCGGTTGTCTCAGGCGGATACCCTCCATCATAAACAATATCAACTCCCATTTCTTCTGCACATGCTTTGATTGGATCTGCTACATGATTTAATCGTGTTGTGTAAACCAGAGCCACTTTCAGTTCGTCTGCTGGAATACCAAGATACTGATCGGCAAGATCAATTGCAGCCTTCATTGTCTCTCTTCCAAATGCAGTGACATTCGCACCGCCACGGAAGAAAAAGTCACTTGGTCCCTGAAGCAAGTCAGCATCCCAGGCCAACGACATATACATGCACTCCATTTCATCTACCATAGCTGCAATACTCCGGTCTGCTATACAACCATAGCCGGAAATAAAATAACGAATGCCATCGTCATAGAGCCGCTCAAATTCCGAAATAACCGCATCTTGAGTGGGACCATCTGCAAAAACTAATTCTATCTTACGACCATTAATCTCTCCGCCCCAGTGTTCCAATGCCAACTCCGCACCTTGCTTGTACTCATATCCTCCAAAAGAATTGGGTCCAGTAAGCTGTGTAATCATACCAATTTTCAAGGGATCAAGATCCGAGCCACCCCATTCTGCTGCACAAACTGGTAACGCCAACAACATATTTGCAGCAAGTGCTGCTGCCACTACTCTCTTTAACATTTTTTCCCTCCTTAAAAAAATTATATTTTTTATAGCATATCGCTTTATGCTCTTCAAACAAAAAATGGAGAAGAAAAATAGTAAAGTTAAACAAGCCATAAACGGCTCACATAACTATCCCTACTCTTCTTCTCCACGGATAATTCTGTACCATTTCAATAACTATTTGTCATATTTCACATTAGCCTTATCATAAGGATAGCATTATTCCGTCTATTTTTTAATATACTTTTTTCATATTGTTCTATTTTTGTTAATTTTGCACAATATCTGTTTTTTTTCGGAATTGATAAACGTTTTCAGATATTCTGTTATTATTACCCATTCAAACATTTCTAATTTTCAATACGAAAAAAATTTTTCCACGTTATGTGCAATTTGCACATAGTACAACTAACATTCCTATGTACTTTATGTTTTCAGCATCAAAACCAACCTGAAATTTTCATCCACCCAAACCTAAATTCAAAAGCCATTGCAATCGTTGTCGCAAGACACTAATCACAATGGCTTTTCCATCATCTTTTATTTTTTGTCCAAAAAGTATCTAATTCTCTTTTGCCCATCCGTAAGCATATTTCACTGCTTTTTTCCAACCGCGGATTCGTTCTTCACGCTTTTTTTCTTCCAGAGCCGGCGCAAAGGTTCGATCAACTATCCAGTTGCTTTTAATGTCTTCCAGATCTTTCCAGTACCCTACTGCCAGCCCTGCAAGATATGCTGCGCCCATAGCCGTAGTCTCCACGCATTGAGGCCGATTCACAGGCACATTAATAATATCTGCCTGAGTTTGCATCAGGAAATTGTTGGCGCTGGCTCCCCCGTCTACCTTCAAAGAAGAAAGAGCAATGCCCGAATCTGCCTTCATCGCAACCAGAACATCATTCACCTGATAGGCCAAAGATTCCAGGGTAGCGCGGATAATATGGTATTTATTCACCCCTCTGGTAATACCCACAATGGTTCCCCTTGCATACTGGTCCCAGTAAGGAGCCCCAAGGCCCGTAAAGGCAGGAACCACATAACAGCCGTTGGTATCCTTTACCTTTTTGGCCATATATTCAGAATCCTCCGCCGAATCAATAATGCGCATCTCATCTCGAAGCCACTGTATGGCTGCACCGGCCACAAACACAGACCCTTCCAGGGCATAAGTAACCTTTCCATCCAGCCCCCAGGCGATGGTAGTAATCAGGCCGTTTTCTGAAAATACCAGTTTTTCTCCTGTATTCATCAAAAGAAAACACCCTGTTCCATAGGTACTCTTTGCATCCCCTGCCTGAAAACAGGTTTGCCCGAAAAGTGCGGACTGTTGGTCTCCTGCTGCCCCAGCAATGGGAATTTCTCCTCCCAAAAATGCAGGATCTGCCATTCCATATACCTGGCTGCTGGGCATTGCTTTTGGCAGTATGGATTTGGGAATCTCCAGCTCCTCTAATATCTCATCATCCCATTCCAAAGTGTTAATATTAAAAAGCATCGTTCTGGCTGCATTGGAATAGTCTGTCACATGGACTCTTCCCTTGGTTAGTTTCCAGATCAGCCAGGTCTCCACGGTTCCAAACAGCAGTTCTCCCTTTTCTGCCCTCTGACGCACTCCCGGAACGTTATCAAGAATCCATTTAATCTTTGTGGCAGAAAAATATGCGTCAATCACCAGACCTGTTTTCTTCCTGAATTTTTCTGTCAGACCTTTTTCCTTCAAAGTATCGCAGTACTCCGATGTCCGGCGGCATTGCCATACAATGGCATTATACACCGGCTCGCCGGTATTTTTGTCCCATAGAATAGTAGTTTCTCTTTGATTCGTAATACCAATGGCCGCAATATCTTCCGCCGATGCATCGATCATATTCATGGCTTCCACAGCCACCCCCAGCTGGCTGGCCCAGATCTCATTGGCGTCATGCTCTACCCAACCCGGCTTAGGAAAAATCTGCCGAAACTCCCGCTGTGCTACGCTGCACATCTGCCCCTTTTCATTAAATAAAATACACCTGTTGCTAGTAGTCCCCGCATCCAATGCCATTACATACTTTGCCATACTTCCTTCTCTCCTCCATAAATACCATTTTAACCTTCCGCCACTCTAACCTGTCCGAGACGCCTTATACAAACCAGACACTCTGTCTTGTGGTAGAAATCGCTGTCGCCCCTGCGTTCAGCGCATTCATTGTATCTTCCTTATCCGTGATCATGCCCCCTGCAATCACCGGCACCTTTCCTTCAATAAATTCACAAAGCTTAGAGATCACCTTGGGCATTGCCCCTGGAATAATCTCAATCATATCCGGTTTTACATTTTCGATCTGCTTTTTCACATTGGCATAAGCCATGGAATCCAGCATAAAAAAACGCATAATTGCAAAATAGTTCAGCTCTTTTGCCCTCTTGATCAAAGCGGGCTTTGTGGATATGATCCCGTCCGCTTTTGTTGTTTTCTGAATATAGTCTATCACAATTTCTCTGCTTCCCAAACCGCTGATCAGATCAAGATGAATCATCACAGTCTTCCCCCCTGCTTTCAGCCGCTCCACGATTGTTCCAATATTGCAGAGATCTCCATACAGCACAAATACTATTTGTACCTCTGAGCCTAACTCCAAACATTTCTCCAGGCCGGCTTCATCCTTAATTGCAGCAATAATGGGATAATCCTCAAATTGTTCCAGAATACTCTCCTTTTTCATGTCATACCTCCGATGTCTTTTTCAAAATATGAGGATAGACAGGTACTGCCTCTTTTATCGCAGCAACGCCTGTCCTGTCTGCCGCAGTGCAATCCTGCGGAGTATATTTGTTTCATAGGAAGGAATTCCTATGAAACAAATATACAAGTGCTACAATTAGATTATCCTATCTGTCAGATTCTTGCAACCCCAGAATCTTTTGCAGCCTTTGCCACTGCACTTGCCACTGCTTTTCCTACCCTGGGATCAAAAGCCTTGGGAATAATATAATCTGCATCCAACTCCTCTTCCGGTATTAATTCTGCAAGCGCTTTGGCTGCCGCCATCTTCATTTCTTCATTGATATCTCTGGCCCGCACATCAAAGGTTCCCCGAAATACGCCAGGGAATGCCAGAACGTTATTAATCTGATTGGGGAAGTCGCTTCTTCCTGTTGCCACCACTTTCGCACCAGCCGCCTTCGCCTCATCCGGGAAAATTTCCGGCGTAGGATTAGCACAGGCAAAAATAATCGCATCCTTTGCCATGGATTTTACCATCTCACCAGTCATCAGTCCCGGAGCTGAAACTCCGATAAAAATGTCCGTCCCAACCAGCATTTCCGCCAAGGTTCCCCGTTTCTTTTCCCGGTTCGTACACTGAGCCATTTCCTCTTTGATCCAGTTCATGCCTTCTTTGCGGCCTTCATAGATTGCCCCAATGCGGTCGCACATCACAATATTGGGGAAACCTGCAGACAAAAGTAATTTTACAATGGAAACTGCTGCCGCTCCTGCCCCTGAGGTAACAACCCTTACCTTTTCTTTCTCTTTTCCCACAACTTTCAGCGCATTCAAAAGTCCTGCTAAAGTAATAATAGCCGTTCCATGCTGATCATCGTGAAAAATCGGAATATCGCATTTTTCTTTTAATTTCCGCTCAATCTCAAAACAGCGCGGCGCAGAAATATCCTCCAGATTGATGCCCCCAAAAGAACCGGACAATAAGTATACTGTATTCACAAATTCATCCACGTCTTTTGTCTTTATGCATAGAGGAAAGGCATCCACATCTCCGAAAGCTTTAAATAAAACGCTTTTCCCCTCCATAACTGGCATTCCCGCTTCGGGTCCGATATCTCCCAGCCCCAGAACCGCCGAACCGTCTGTAATAACGGCACACATATTGTGTCGTCTCGTCAGCTCATAACTTTTATCCAAATCGTTTTGTATTTCCAGACATGGCTGTGCAACCCCTGGGGTGTACGCCAACGCCAGATCTTCCTTGGTAGAAACAGGCACGCGGCTGATCACTTCAATTTTTCCCTGCCACTCACTATGTTTCTTTAAAGATTCACTTGCATAATCCATATTTCCCCTCCTCATAACCTTCCATCTTTTCTGCTTCTCTTATGCTTCAAAAGGAAATTTGAATTCTGCCAAACCTAATTCATCACGCAGCTGCATAAATTCTTTCTGCACCGCCTCTGTCATGGGAACACCTTTATCTTTTCGGTACAGCCATACATCATGCTCTTTCTCTCCTGCTGTATAGATACGTTCCTGCCCTGGAGCCTTCTGGGAATTTCTCAGATTTCTCAAAATATCCCCTGTGGTCTTTTTAAATGCTTCAGCTCCCATAAATGCATCTGTATCAATGGCAATAAAGAAATGGCCTAAATGGTAGGGACGGATATTGCCGTTCTCGTCCTTTCCATCCAGAGCTTTCAGGAAAATACCGGACTGCAGTGCAGCTGAAAGGATCTCCACCACAGCCGCATATCCATACCCCTTATATCCGGCAAAGGTCTCACCGATGCCTCCCAGTGGAGCCAATGCGGCTTTTCCGCTGCGCAAATCTTTAAGAATCTGTGCACTGTCTGTTAAGGTCGATCCATCCCTGCCAATCACCATTCCTGCCGGTGTATCCTTGCCGATTCTGGCATAATATTCGATTTTGCCGTTCTGGATGATGGAAGTAGCACAGTCAAGCAGGAAGGGGAACTCTTCATCTGTAGGCATCGCAAAGGTCAGGGGATTGGTTCCCATCATATTTTCTACACCAAAAGTGGGGGCAATGGAGGGTCTTGCGTTGGTTCCAGTAATACCGATCATATTTTCTTTTGCCGCAAGATTAGCCCAGTAACCTGCGATGCCATAATGAGAAGAATTCCGCACTGCCACCATGCCCATTCCGTATGTATGTGCCTTTTCAATACACATATCCATAGCTTTCTTACTTGCCACCATACCCATTCCGTCATTGGCATCCAGCACTGCTGTCGTAGGCGTCTCTTTTAACACATCCACCTTTGTAACAGGATTCAGAATGCCCTTGCGGATACGATCAATATAGATGGGTTTAAAACGGTTGCACCCATGACTTTCTATTCCCCATCTGTCACTCTGCAACAGAACATCTGAACACAGCCGTGCATCCTCCTCCGGCACACCCAGCTTTACAAAAACTGCTGTCATAAAATCATCTACCAGTTTCCAGGGAACAAAGGGTCTCGTTTCTTTCTGCATGATAAAACCTCCTTAACATCTATCCTTATATTTATTGAACGGGCCAGGCCCGTTATGTACCATCATAATTTTGGGCATAATAAAAAGACAACGCAAAAAACACACCGTGTTCATTGCATTGTCTCTCATCTCTTTGCAATTCCTATATATATTCTACTATAGATATATCATTGTTTGGCAACAAAGTCAATAAGAAATTGTGTATTCCATCTAATTTTCATCAAAATTCTCTTGTTTTCAACATTTCTTCTATGCATTTTAAACAAATCATTTTTTGAGTTATTTTCTACAATCAGCAAAAACAACTTCTTATATAGCTTGACCTTATTTATTCCAAATAGGTAGAATAATTTCTACATCTGTTCCAATATTTTCTGTCGAATACAAACGCAATCCATATTCCTCCCCAAATGCAAGGCGAATTCTCTCATTTACATTTGCAATACCAATTCTCATTCCACTTTTTTTCAATTTTTCTGAAGCAATACCTTTTCTTAATGTCTCATTTATTGTATACAATTTTTTTCTTCTATACCAAGTCCGTCATCAATCACATGAATGATTAATCTTTCCTCCGTTCGGTATGCTTTCAGCATAAGGATACCTTTTCCTAATTTTTGCTCAAGACCATGATAAATTGCATTTTCAACCAATGGTTGTATCAATAACTTAGGAATTTTACAATCTAATGTATCGCTATCAATATCCTCTATTTTTTTTATTCTATTGTTAAACCTACATTGTTGAATCTTTAAATAGTTATCGATATTTTTTAGTTCACAGGAAAAAGGAACCATGTTCCCATTGTTACTAATGCTATAACGGAAAAGATTTGAGAGAGCTTTTGTCATTACCTCAATATCCTTTATGCCATACATAATCGCCTGCCCTCGTATTACTTCCAGTGTGTTATACAAAAAATGTGGATTAATCTGACTTTGTAATGCATCTAATTCTGCCTGCTTCCTCATCAAAACAGCTCCAGCCTCTCTTGCCGCCAGCTCTTCCAATGTGCTCATAATAGACTGCAAATCCTGATACAAATCATACAGCTCATCTGCCTCGCTTACTTGTATTGTATTTATTTCACTAGTTCCCGTAGCAAATCCATGAATAACTTTTTCAACAATTATCAAAAGATCATATATTTTCTTTTTATAAGATATAATATTATTTATATAGATACACACTTGAAGAACCATACATAGCAAAAGCAGCCATACCAGTTCGTATTGCCTATACCAAAACACAAAAAAGCACAAAATAACCGGTATAATTAACCCAGCAATACTTTGCCATACCATGATTTCTATCAAAGTACGTTTAAACATCAATTTCCTTTTTTTATTACATTTCACTCCTAAACTCCTCTATGAAAATAACTTACAGTATTCTGCAGGCGAAAGTCCTGTTGTCTTTTTAAACAATTTTCCAAAATATTTTGGATCTTTATATCCTACCATATAAGAAACTTCATTTACACGATTCTTTACGTCTCTCAACAAAACTTCTGCCATATCCATTCTATACTGCAATAGATAATCCCCAAAATTTACTCCTACCTCTTTTTTAAACAACTCTCCTAAATATTTTTGATTTAATGAAACTTCATCTGCAATCGCACTAAGACTTACCTCTTCATTATAGTGCTCACTTACATATTTTTTTACAATATCAATAATTTTTTCTGTTCTACTACGCGATTGAAAATGACAATTTTCCTTCGCGAATTTAAATATCTCTACTAAATATTTTTCTATATGCTCAATTCTATAACAATTTTCAAATTCTTTTTCAATTCTCTTCTGTTCTTGCTGAATTTGCTCTGTATATATCCCTTTTCTTTTTAATTCATTACTAAAGATCCGCAATATTTCTTTTGCAACACTAACTATCAAAAATGATCCTATTGATTTTTCAGAAAAAATTTTCCGCAAAATCAAATGCGTATTTAAAATCAAATTATCTATATCACAATTTTTTATACAACCTTCAACCTTTTTTTCATCCTCTATTGTAAAAATATCTTGAATTTTGCATTTCAAAAAAGGATATTTGGCTATATCAATCAATTCTCCGTAATTATAAGCAATACGCATATACAATCCCTTTTGTGCTAATTCAAAAGAATCCCCCCATTTTTCTATTGAGTTCACTGCTATCCCAAGACTAATCGTTAACTCATATCCAACCTCAAGCTTTTGGTCGTCATTAATTTTCTTTCTCAATAGTGCAAATTTTTTGTAGATTAAATCATACTTCTCTATATCATAATTTATTATCTGAATTAAACGCTGATCTTGAAAAAAAACATAGTTTTCAAAACACTCTTCCTGGAAAACGAGCGAAATATATCTCGCCAAATTAGTCAGCATTATTTCATTTATTTTACGCTTTCTATATATTTCATGTTTAAAGTCGATTTGATACAACACTATCTGATATATTCCGTTTTGAAACGAAAAAACATATTTTTTATTTATACCATCTATATCAAGATTAGTATCTTTAAACTCATTACTATATAATTTTAAAAAAAATTGCTCTCTTAATTGGTTTACACTAACTGACAGTTTTTCTCCTAATTCCTGCTTTATGGTTTCTATTTCATTGAAACTGGCAATCTTCTCTTTTATCTTTTGCAAGAAAAAAATCAATTCTTCCTCATCAATCGGTTTTAATATATAACCTAATGCACCATATTTGATTGCTTCCTGTGCAAAACTAAAATCACTGTGTCCACTAATAATAATAAATTGTGTCTTCAATTTATGTTCCTGCACTTTTTTTATCAAAGTAACACCGTCTATCCCAGGCATCCTTATGTCTGTTAGAACCAAATCAGGCTTTTCGTCTTTGATTTTTTTCAGTGCTTCAAAGCCATCATGTGCCTCTCCAATTATTATAAAACCAATTTCTTCCCAATTTATAATTTTTTTAATTAATTGACAAACCCAAATTTCGTCATCCACAACCAGCACCCGTATCATCTGTCCACCTCATTTTGAATTACTAAACCTAGCTCAGCTTTTTCTATTTCTCTTTTAGATATATCCCCAGTCAATTTCCCTTCATTTAAAATGATATATCTTTGACAAACAGAAAAAATCTCATCATTTTCGTCCGAAATAATCAAAATGCTCAATCCCTTTCTACTCAACATTTCCAGTAAATGATGAATATTTTTTTTCATTTTTATATCCAAACCTCTTGTTGGGTTATCCAGCATAAGAATCTTCGGCGAGGTACTTAAACCTTGCGCAATGCGAATAAGTTGCTGATATCCTAAGCTAAGCGCTCCAAATGGTTTAGATAATAAATTATTCTTAAATTTATCTTTTTCATCCTCATTATATATCCCATTCATAACTATATCAAAATAGTGTCTAGCAATATAATCGCTCAACTTATTACTTATGCACCCTACATAACTAACTCTTTTCATAGAAGGCAAAACAATATTTTCTTTTACGGACAACACATCAATCGTACTCGTTTGCCCCGCCTTATTTGTTACGTATGCAATAGAATATCTCAATGCATCTTGAGGAGATGTAATAAAAATTTCTTTCCCATCTATAAATATTTTCCCTTTTTCTATTTTCCTTAATCCAAATAACAAATCCATTACTCTAGTTCTTCCTGCCCCTGCCACACCTATCATCCCAAGAATCTCGCCCTCATATAGCTTGAAACTAATATTCTTTATTCCTACACCTGACAGTTCCTCAACCTGCAATGCAATCTTCTTTTTCAATCCCTTTTCCGAAAACCTCTGCCATTTATATAAATCACCAGTTATCATCGCCATTAATTCTTTTTCATCATACTGATCTATAGGAAAAACGCCAGCTATCTCGCCTTCCCTCAAAATAATTCCGCGATCAGCAAGTTGCTTCGCTATTTTTAAATTATGCGTTGTAAATAAAATACTAGTTCCTTTTTTTCTTAAATCATTTAAAATATTTATTAAATTTTTCTGCTGCTCATCATTCAAAAATGCCATTGGTTCATCCAACATTAAGATTTTGGGATGCTTATGGATTGCCGCTGCAATTTTTATTAATTTCTTGTTTCCTCTATCTAAATTATTGTACTTAAAATTAAGTTTCAAATTTAGACCAAACTTTTTCAATTCCTTTTCAGCTTCACTTTTTTGCTTAAACAAGTCAACAAAAAAATATCCATCATTATCAAAATGTAAATTTTCAAATACTGTAAGTATATCAATATATCCCTCTTGAATGGGAATATACTGTATTCCTAGACTATGTGCATCTTTAGGTTTTCGGAGCTCTACAAGTTCTCTATTAAAATACAATTTTCCACTGTCATAAGAAGATATTCCGGCCAGCAACTCCAAAAGCATCGTTTTTCCTGCGCCATTCGCTCCCATTATTGCTACTGTTTCACCCACATATAAATCAAAGTGAATATGTTTTAGAACTTCTGTATGAGACATTTCTTTCGAAATATCTTCCAATCGCATTATTTCTTGTCTCATTTAGTTTTCCTCTAGTATAAAATAATCTTTTCCCCCTTTATTTTACCATAAATAAATTTAGCCGCCAATTCTCACTGGCAGTTTCTCGTTTTTTATTCTGATTTCATATTCTGTCAACATATCATCCTTCAAAGTTGGAATCGAACAATATAAATACTCCTTCTGCAACATTTCGTACTTGCTTTGTCCTAAATTATGATACGGTAACAAGTTTATCATGGATAAATTACCTGTCTGCTGTATTTCCTTGGCAAATTCTATTAATTTATCCATATTCTCCTTATTCATATTGAATCCGGGAATGCAAGGTATTCTCAACGCAACTTTCTTTTTCATGTTCTTAGTTAATAATCTAATATTATTCAGTGTTGCTTCATTAGACATTCCAGTAATTTTTTTATGTAAAGAAGGATCCATGCACTTTACATCAATCAAAAAATAATCTATATAGGGTGCTAATTTCATAAGTATCCTATGTTCTACAATACCATGAGTTTCAATTGCAGTATTAATCCCATTTGCTTTACATTTTTTTAAAAATTGTTCTAAAAACTCATGCTGTAATGTAGGTTCTCCTCCAGTTACAGTTACACCGCCCCCCGTATTTCGATAAAATGGTAAATCTTTTTCAATCTCATTTAATAGTTCCTCCAAGCCGATTTCTCTTCCAAAAATTTGGTAGCATTCCGAAGCGCAGTACCTAACACAAGCTCCACATAAAATACATTTTCCTCGATCTATTCGACCAATATTATTTTTATCTAATGCCCCAACTGGACATTTTTTTACACATGTCCCACATCCAATACATTTATGTGCTATAAAACCTATCTCCTTTTTAACATCCTGTGATTCTGGGTTTGCGCACCAAGGACAATGTAATTGACAACCTTTAAAAAATACATTTGTACGAATTCCTGGTCCATCATGGATACAATAGCGTTGAATACTATAGATATAACCTTTCATGCTTCCTCCTCCATTATATACATAATCTTCTATAAGGGTTGCATATGCAACCCTTATAGAAGATTCCTAAAAGCTCATCTCTGTCCGCCCTATAATATCATCTTGTATTGCCTTATTTAAATCCACAAAAAATGCTGTATATCCCGCCACCCGAACAACAAGATCTCTATATTTATCCGGATTTTTCTGTGCATCCCGAAGTGTATCAGCCGAAACCACATTAAACTGAATATGAAAGCCACCTGCTTCAAAAAATGTTTTTATAAGACCAACCAAAGCTTCCAATCCCTTTTCTCCTTTTAAGGTATTTGGATGATATTTTTGATTGTACTGCGTTCCATTTGTAACTAATACGTGATCCAAATGTGCCACCGACAGCGCTGCCTGTGTAGGCCCATTTTTTTCTACTCCATGACTTGGTGAGCATGCCTCCGCTATGGGCATATGTGCCTTTCTTCCATTTGGCATTGCACCGCAATCTTCTCCAAACGGAACATTGGCTGAATTAGAATATTGGCCTGGAACAAATACTCCTCCTCTCAAATTTTTATATTGTCCCACTTCGTCACAAAAATATGTCAAAATATTTCTTGCGATATTATCCACATAAACATCATTATTTCCATACTTTGGGGCATCTTTTAATACCTGCACCCTAATGTCCTCATACCCAACAAAGTCTGCACGAACTGCTGTCATTAACTCTTTTAATGTAAGTACCTTGTCTTCAAATACCAATTTTTTAATAACACATAAAGAATCTGCAACGTCTGCAAGCCCTACTCCTTGTGGACCATCATGGTTATATTTTGCACCTCCATCATGTACCTCTTTTCCCCTGCCAATGCAATCTTCCGTAAACGCAGTTATAAAGGGAAGTGTAACCCATTTTGCATGCATAGTATTCACCACATTTCCCACTTCAATCATGTGGTGCATTGCGCAATGAAATTGCATCTTAAATGCTTCAACAAACTCTTCATAACTATTCATTTCTTCTGGTAATTTCGTCTTGGGCCCGACTTGTTTTCCAGATATTTTATCATATCCACCGTCCATTGTTATTTCTAAGCACTTCACCAAATTAAAATATCCTGAATTCGCAAAATGACACATTTGTCCCTGGAGCCCCATTTCCACACATCCTGCTACGCCCCAATTTCTTCTTGCATCTTCCATAGATACTCCTCGATTCATAAGAGAAGGGATTGCAATTTCATCGTTATACATTGCAGGCATACCAAGTCCAACACGTATTACTTCCGCACATTTACGCATAAATTTAAAATCCGAATTTTTATGCACACGCACACATACAGATGGCTGAGGCAATTTTACTTTCATCGTTGAATCGAGACAAATATACGTCAATTCATTTACTGCATCTGCTCCATCGGCATCTGTTCCCCCCAATGTAATTGTCTGTGAAATAGGATGACCGCCAAAATATCGTGAATCGTCCTCATTCCATACTTCTATAATCTCGCCGCATTTCAGCCAAAATGAATCCATTAGTTCTTCTGCAAATTCTTTTTTCAATTTCCCAGATTTTATATCTTTTTTATAATAAGGCCATAAAAAATAATCTAATCTTCCTACAGACAGCCCCGTTCCATCTGATTCAATCTGTGCTATAAGCTGTTGAAACCAGGTACATTGCACTGCTTCATAAAAATCCATAGGCGGATAATAAGGAACCCTTCTACAATTGGCTGCAATCCTTAACAGCTCATTCTTTCTATTAATATTCTCACAAATTTTTGCTTTTTTTTCAGCTAGTTCTGCATAACGTTCTGCAAATATTTTTACTGCCTCACACACAATAATCACTGCTTTATAAACTGAAAATTTTTCAAAATCCTCAGGCTTCGCGTAATCCAATTCATTCAAATGATTTTCGCATTCTTTCTGAATTCCATAAAATCCTTCGTTCAATACCTTTTCAAAATTTAAGAGAAAATGTCCCGTTCCCTTTGCCAGGGTATAACTGCATGTAAACATTTTAGAATTCATACTATCAAGAGTATCTTGTGGAAGAAGTGCCATAGTACGCTCATACACTGTTTTCCCACGCCAATAACTCTCTACAGAACGTATCTTTTCTTTTGCTTCTTTCGAAATCAAAAAACGCGAACCTTCTCTTTTGTCAAAAGAATCTAACTCATTTAGAAACCACAAATTAATCTGTGGATGCAATGGTGCTGCTCTTAATGCGCTTCCCTGATTCCCTACCAGCAATTCATCTTCATATATCTGAATAGTCATTTTACTTAATGTATTTTTCAACGCCAATGCAGCCCGAATTATTGGTGGCTGGTCTTCCGTTTCTTTATAAGATTCTGTCCATAAAATCGCTCTTTCCGGACAAATAATCGGATCTGTATAGACCAATTTTTCTCGAAGTCTTTTACACCTGTTTGTCATTATTGCTGTCATAGTTATATCCCTCCATAATATTTTGACAGACCTTAAGTCTGTCAAAATATTTTCCTATTTTATAAATTAAAAAGCAGAATTAGGATCATAATATTGCTCTACATTAGATGCATCAATAAAAACCGATTCAATATCAATAACTCTATCGACGGTTTCACCGTCAATCAGTTGCATTGCAACCTGTACCCCCTCTGCTCCTGGGAAAGGATAAGTAAATGTTCCTACAAAGGTTCCTTCTTTAATTGCTTCAAGGGCTTCTTTCTGACCGTCTACACTAATAAGTTTTATTTCTTCTCTCCCTGCAGATTTCATTGCTTTCAGTGCTCCAAGAGCCATAACATCACACTGAGCATAAATAACTTCTATCTCTCCCTCCGGATATGCTTGGAGAAGATTTTCCGTTACTTCGATTGCTTCATTTTCCGTCCAATTTGCTGTTTGTTGTGTAACCAATTCAATGTCTGTTTCTTTTATTTTTTCCACCATTGGCTCACTTCTGTCACGGCAAGGACTGGATCCCGGAGTCCCCTGCAGTTCAACTAATTTCGTATATCCATTTTCTTCCATATACTCCACAATAAATTCACCTGCTGCTGCTCCAATGTTACGATTATTCGCTCCAATAAAACACGTCCAATCCTCACCTTCCAATTCACGATCCAAAACAATCACATGAATTCCTTGTTCATATGCTTTACGGCATACATTCGCTAACGGTTGCCCTTCAATTGGGCTAATCAAAATAGCCTGAACACCCTTCGTAATCAAATCTTCCACATCAGAGATTTGTTTTTCTGTATTTCCATTTGCATCTGTAATTGTTAATTCTACTTCTGGATGCATTGCTGCCTCCTTCGATACATCCTCTACAAGCCCAGCACGCCATGCCTGACTCGTTGTATCAATAGACATCCCTATTTTATAAGTCTTCTCAGATGCACTGGCTGCATCCGCCCCTTTTACGGCTAGTATGCTACACATCATAGTTGCCGCCATCAAAAATGCTAATCCTTTCTTTTTCATTACCCCTTTTCCTCCTTTTTTTATTTTCATTGCCTGCGCAATAGAGTACGTTATTTTCTACGTTTTTGAGAATTAAAAATAACCGCCAAAATAATAATTCCGCCACGCACTACATATTGATAATATGTAGAAATATTTATCAAATTTAAAATATTATTAATAATCCCAATAATAACAGCACCAATAATTGTTCCTGCAATCGTTCCAACACCACCATTCAAACTGGCTCCACCGATTACACAAGCGGCTATTGCGTTCATCTCAAATGATTCGCCTAAGGTAGGATCTCCTGTTGTTGTTCGCGCCGTTAAAATAATGCCTGCAATTGATGCCATTACACCACATAAAACATATGCCCATGTTTTATAATAATTTACATTAATACCTGCCACTCTGGCCGACTCTTGATTTCCACCAATAGCCTTTATATAACGGCCAAATATTGTCTTATTTAATAAGAATGCCATCACAATACCAACTAGTATAAGAACAACAACCTGAGCCGGGATATCGAAAAATATTCTTCCGTCTCCGAGAAACATCACTTTATCTGCCGTTTCTCGACTCATATAAATAGGCTTTCCATTAGAAATCAAAAGTGCAACTCCTCGATATAATGTTAATGTTCCTATTGTCATAATAAATGGCTGTACCTTTGCTTTACAAATAACAATGCCATTAATAAATCCCCAAAAACCACCAAAAATCATCAGTATTACAATAGGAACAAATAACCCCACCTGATTATTTGGTATTAGTTTACTCAACAATTCAATCAAGCCATGAAATGGTCCAACAGCCGCATCAGAAGCGTATAATGCAGAAAACATAACAGATGTGATCCCTACGATTGATCCTATCGAAATATCAATTCCACCTGTAATTATCACCATCAATAATCCAATGGACAAAATCGCATTCGCCGATATCTGACGCAAAACATTTAAAATATTATTTTTTGTCAGAAACACATCCGAAACAACAGCTGCCACAATAATCATAACCAGCAATACGATAATAGAACTATATTTCTCCAATATAATTTTTCCCACATTAGCTGCCGTTATCTTTTCGTCCTTTTTGTTCATAAATCATTTTCCTCCTGTCGCTGCTGTCAATATATTCTTTTCCGTTGCTTCTGCAGACAACAATTCACCTGTAATTCTTCCATTATGCATTACTATAATTCTATCGCTCATACCTATTATTTCCGGTAATTCTGACGAAATTATAATCACTGCACATCCATTATCCGCTATATTCCGAATAATCTTATATATTTCTGTTTTTGTTCCCACGTCAACACCTCGCGTTGGTTCATCAATAATAACTACCTTTGCTTTCGCTAACATCGCTCTAGCTATCATTACCTTTTGTTGATTTCCTCCCGAAAGTTCTCCGACTTTCTGTGATTCTCGTGCGCATTTTACTTGAAGCTTGTTAATATATTTTTTTACAATCCGTTCTTCCTTTTTTTTATTAATCACTCCAATTTTGCATATAGTATGGAGAATAGAAATAGAAATATTTTTACCGATGGACATTTCCAAAAAAAGACCATCTCCTTTTCTATCTTCTGTAATATATACTATTCCTTCTGATAAAGCCTGACCTGCACTTTTCAAATTTAACTTTTTCCCCGACAGGATAACTTCGCCGCTCTCTTTCGGATCTATTCCAAATATAGAACGACATACTTCACTTCTTCCAGAACCAACAAGACCACTCAAGCCTACGATTTCTCCTTCACAGACTGAAAAAGTAATTTCATTAAATACATTTTTTCTAGATAACCTTTTAACCTCCAGGCATACTTTTCCTATTTTTTTACTTTTACTAGGGTAAATATTTTTAATTGTCCTTCCTGTCATCATGGTAATCAAAATTTCTTTTGTTACACCTTCTATCATTTTTGTACCAATATATACTCCATCTTTTAAAACTGTACAGCGATTTGCTATTTGTGACAATTCCTCTAAACGATGCGAAATATAAATAATACTTCTTCCTTGAGATTGTAAGTGTCGGATTAATTTAAACAATTTTTCAGTCTCAGGAAGTGTTAATACTGCTGTAGGCTCATCCATCACTATAATCCTAGCATTCATTGAAACTGCTTTTGCAATTTCAACAAATTGTTTTTGTGCAACACTCAAATTTCCGACTAAGTCATTCGAATTTAAATCCGCTCCGACTAAACTCAATGCTTCTTCAACCGATACATTTAATTTTTCTTCATCAATAACACCTATTTTATTTGGGATTCTTCCAAGCAAAATATTATCTGCAACAGTTAGACAATCTACCAATGCCTGTTCCTGATATATTACAGCTATGCCATATCTCTGGGCTTTCAAAGGCGAAGATAAATCTGCCTTCTTTCCGTCAATAAATATTTCCCCTTCATCCATAGTATAAGAACCACCTAGTATCTTCATTAGAGTCGATTTACCCGCTCCATTTTCTCCTAATAACGCATGTACCTCACCAGCTTGCACTTTAAACTCCACTCCATCAAGGGCTTTAATCCCACCAAAATGCTTTTTTATACCTTTCATTTCTAATACAAAATTGTTAATAATTCTCACCTCCATATTTCTCTCCATGAGCAAAATACTATATTTCATATATTACAAATTCAAATATATCGTTTTTATATACAATACATTAATTATGCTAAATCTGAATATTCACCAGTAAT